>CAZPNB010000172.1:0-6307 GCA_964587305.1 uncultured Spirochaetales bacterium
GCCCTCCACCGATCCGACGAACGCTTCGACCTCGGGGCGGGCCCATAGCTGCGGTGTCAGCATCAGCGATGCGGCCTGCTCCGGGAAGCCGAAGCCCCGGAAGGCCGCCCGTGCGAACGCGGCGAGGGAGGCTTCGTCGGAGACCGCTTCGATGCGCAGACCCTGCGGTACCGGCGGCGCTCCGGGAATCGGAGACAGCGCCATCCCGGGCGTCGGCGCGTCGACGGGCTCGAATCCCGCCGCGCGGACGGCCTTCCGCGCGCGCTCGCATTCCGGAGAGCGGTGACGCCGAAGCTCCACGCGGTACGGAAGCTCGCGGGTTTCGAAGTAGCGCCGCGCGTGGTCGAGCGCTGCGGTCACGTCGGGCCAGGGCCGCTTCAAGTGCGCCCAGTTGAACTCGGCGATCGGTGCGCCGCAACACAGCAGCGAGACATCGCTGCGGTCACAGAACTCGCCGCGCGCCGAGCTGCCCATGATCGCGCCGAACGACGCCAGATAGTTGGCGTCGAACGCCCGGAGGACCTGCTCGTCCGCAAGATCAACGACAGTCGATTCCGAATGCAACCTCAATCCCGGTGCGCGAGAAAGCGCTCCCAGTAGGCGGCGAAGTCGCGCCGCAGCGCCTCCTGCGTGTACCCGAACTCCTCCAGCGTGTACGCGTGCACCGGCCGGCGGTCGCGCTCGTTCTCGACGGCCCACTCGCGCATGCGCGCCTCGGCGTCGGCGGTCAGCTCGAGACCTGCGTGCGCGTAGATCCGGCGCACCTGGGCCATCGGGTCGGCCACGAGCTCGGCGTAGTGCACGTCGAGGAAGCGCTCTTCACGCTGTGCGCGCGCGGCGATCGCGCGCTCGAGCGCGCGCGACCACTTGCCGCTCCAGTGGGCGCCGATCTCGAGCGGGTCGACGGCGTCGCTGCCGAGCACGCGCAGCGTGCGCACCAGGCTCGCGAGCGACGGCACCGTCTGCGCAGGATCGCGGTGCGTCATCACGATCCGCGCGTCGGGGAAGACGTCGCACAGCACGTCGAGCGAGCCGAGGTGGTACGGCGCCTTCAGCACCCAGCGCGTCGCGGTCTCGCCGCGCCGCTGCTTCTGCCACTGAAGGAAGCGCAGCAGGCGCAGCAGGTAGCGGTAGCCCGGGGCGAGATCGATCGTCTCGAGATAGGCGGAATAGCTCGGCACGCGACAGAACGCCTCGGGGTTCCAGCTCGTGAAGGCGTGCTCGACGAGCATGATCTCCTCGTCGGGCGCGTGCGCGTCCATCGGGTGGGCGGCGATCAGGTCGGGGGAGCCCGCGAGCATCGCGGCCACCTCGGCCTCGGCGTCGGTGATGCGCGGATCGACGGCGGCGCTCTCGGCGCCGGGGAACGGCGCCGGGTTGCGCGACTCGTACCAGAAGAGCGCAAGCCAGCGTGGATCGCTCGCCAGCATGCGGTGGAGCATCGTGGTGCCGGTGCGGGCGAGGCCCACGATCACGAGCGGTCGCTCGATGCGCACGTCCGCGATCTCCGGGTGACGCCGGTAGTGCTCCTCGGTGCGCAGTCGGTTCACCAGGAGGCCCACGTTGCGCTCGAACTGCATCGCGCGGCCGGCTGCGTTCAGCAGCGCCTCCTCGCGGAGCGAATGCAGCAGCCGCTCGAGCGGCTCGAGGAAGGCCGGATCGCCGAAGTCGGCGAGGCCGGCGCGGCGCTGGGCTTCGGCGAGGATCGCCGACACGTGGAGAGCGGGCTCGGTCATGCGTGCGGCCTCACGACACCTGGAGGACGAGCTTGCCCAGCACCTCGCGGCGCGCGAGGCGCTCGAGAGCTTCCGGAAGCGCGTCGAAAGCGACCAGCGGCTCGAGCGGCACCCGCAGCCCGCCGCGCCGGCGGTGCGCGAGCAGACTCGCCTGAGCAACGCGCCTGATTGCCCCGTCGTAGCCGCTCGGCATCACGCCGATGATCGAGTAGTTGCGGGTCACCAGATGGGCAGGGTCGGGCCGGCCCCAGCGCCCGCTCGCGAAGCCGACCACCAGCAGGCGCCCCTCGTGCGCGATGCAGCGCGTCGCGGCGTCGAACGCGTCGCCGCCGACAGTGTCGTAGACGACGTCGGCACCCCGCCCGCCGGTCGCGCCGCGCACCGCTTCGGCGAGATCGCCGCCGGGGTCGAGTGCGATCTCCGCGCCGAGCGAGCGGCAGAACGCCTGGCGCTCGGCGCCGCGCGCGGTCGCCAGCACGCGCGCTCCGAGCGCGCGACCGAGCTGGATCGCGGCCGAGCCGGTGCCGCCGGCTCCGCCGGTCACCAGCACCGTCTCGCCCGCGCGCAGCGCGCCGCGCCGCACGAGCCCCACCCACGCGGTGTGATAGGGGATCAGGAACGCCGCCGCCTCGGCGACCGGCATATCGTCGGGCACCGGAAAGCAGAACTCGTCGAGGGCCCAGGCCTCCTCGGCGAACCCGCCGTGGCCCAGGAAGAACGCCGACACCGCCATCACGCGCGTCCCCGCGCGCGTCTGCGCTCCCTCCCCCGCCTCGAGCACGACGCCCGCCAGCTCCTGGCCCGGCGTAAACGGATGCTTCGGTGTGAGCGCATAGGACCCGCGACACATGAAGACGTCGGGCAGGCCGAGCCCACACGCCTCGACCCGCACGCGCAGGAGCCCCGGCGGCGGAGCGCCGAGGGCGACCTCGCCGAGCCGCAGCACTTCGCCCGGCTCACCCGCACCGACGACCTGCCACGCGCGCATCAGCGGCGCGAGAACCGGGGCACGCGCTTCTCGGCGAACGCCAGCGGCCCCTCCTTCGCGTCCTGACTGGCGAACACGGCCTGGCCGTACGCGAACTCGTGGCGCAGCGCCTGCTCGAGCTCCATCCCGTCGCACTCGTGGAGCGTGCGGGTGATCGCCTCGACCGCGAGCGGCCCGTTGGCAGAGATCACGTCCGCGATCTCCTTCGCCTTCGCCAGCGCCTGGCCGTCGGGCACGACGTGCCCGATCAGACCGATCGCCTTCGCTTCGGGCGCCTGGATGTGCTTGCCGGTCAGCAGGATCTCCGCCGCGTGCGTGTAGGGGATCTGGCGCGGCAAGCGCACCGCAGATCCGGCCATCGGGTAGAGCGACCAGCGCGCCTCGGACACCCCGAAGCGCGCGCTCTCGCCCGCCACGCGGATTTCCATCGCCTGGAGGATCTCGGTGCCGCCGGCGATCGCCACCCCCTCGACGGCCGCGATGATCGGCTTGGTCGGCCGGTAGTGGCGGAACAGCGCCTTGTAGGCGAGGTCCGGGTCCGCGGCCATGCGCGCCGCAACGTCGATCTCGGGATCGCTGTTGCCCGCGTCGCCGGCCATCCCTTTGAGGTCGGCGCCGGAGCAGAAGTTTCCGCCGGCGCCGGTCACGATGATGCAGCGCACGTCGTCGTCGCGGGAAGCCTCCTGGTAGGCGTCGTACATGCGCACGAGCATCGCGCCCGAGAGCGCGTTGTAGCGCTCGGGCCGGTTCATCGTGATCAGCATCGTGTGTCGGTCGCGCTCGACGATCGCATCGGGCATCGGGGTCTCCTGTGGATCGGGATCGGGTCAGCCGATCGCGCCGGCGGCGCGCAGCGCGGCGCGCTCGGATGCACCGAGGCCGAGATCGCGCGCGAGGATCTCGTCAGTATGCTCGCCGAGGCGCGGCCAGCGCGGCGTCGCCGGCTCCGGGCTGTCTGATAGCTTGATCGGGTTGCCGGCCACGTGCAGCGGCGGCCCGCCGTCGGGGCGCTCCACCTCGAGCAGCATGTCGTGCGCGCGCACGTGGGGATCCTCGCGCAGATCCGCCGCGTCGTAGCAGGGGCCTGCGACGACACCCTGCTCCGCGAGCGCGCGCGACGCGTCGAGCTTCGACCGCCCGCGCGCCCAGGCCTCGACCGCCGGTCGGATCACGCGCTCGAGGTGGTCGCGCCAGCCCTCGCGCGCCGCGAAGCGCGGATCGGCGAGCCATTCCGGGTGCCCGACCGCCTCGGCAAAGCGCTCGAACTGGTGCTCGCGGCCGACCTGCACCACGAACAGCCCGTCCGCCGCCGCGAACGCGGTGCAGATCCCCGGCCATGCGGCGACGCTGTTGTCGCGGATCCCGATCGACGGGTTGAAGAGCACCATGTCCATGATCGGGAGCATCGCGTCGAACATCGCCACGTCGACGCGCTGGCCGCGCCCACTGCGCCGCCGGCCCTCGAGCGCGGCCAACGTGCCGATCGCCGCGAACAGCGCGCTGCCGATGTCGCCCAGCGCTCCGGCCACGCCGATGTTCGGAAGCCGTCCGGGCTCCGGGCGGAACGAGTAGAAGCCCCCCATCGCCTCGGCCACCACCGCGTAGGCGGGCCACTCGCCGTAGGGCGTGGGCAGCAGACTGCCGAAGCCCGACACCGACACGTAGACGAGGCCGGGGTGGCACGCGGCGAGCGCGTCGTAGCCGATGCCGAGCCGCTCCATCGTCCCCGGCTTGAAGTTTTCGGCCACGACGTCGTAGCGCGGAACCAGGCGCTTCAAGAGCTCGACACCGCGGGGATGCTTGAGGTCGATGCCGATGCTCTTCTTGCCGAGGTTGTTGCGCAGATAGGTGGCGCCCACCTCGCGCCCGTCTTCGTCGCGAATGCTGGGCTGCGCGCCGCGGCCGGACTCGCCGTGCACCGGGTGCTCCACCTTCACGACCTCGGCGCCGAGGTTCGCGAGCAGCTGCGTGGCGAACGGCATCGCCTGCATCTGCTCCACCGCCAGGATGCGCACGCCGGCGAGCGGGCGTGCGCTCACGCGATCGACTCGAGCGGAACGCGATCCGATGGCTCGGGCTGGCGGCCGGTGCGCAGCGGACACAGCGGTGCGTCGACCAGGAGTGTGCGCTCCCAGTCGACGGCCAGGTTCTGCGCCGCGCGGCGCCAGCGCGCTGCGGCCGGGTGGTCGTCCTGGGCCCGCTCGAACGCCGCCCAGTGCTCGGGCGTCGGAATCGCCCACAGGAGCAGACACTCCGAGTCGTTGCGCATCGCGGTGCGGAACGCGCCCACCAGCAACAGGCCCAGCTCGGCGTAGGCGGGAACGCCGACGTCGAGCGCCGCCGCCAGGAACTCCACCGCGCGGCCCGGCACCACGCGCACCAGCTCGTGCGCGTAGAAGACGCCGCGCACCCGGTCGCGCACGAGTTCGTCGATCGTCGGGCTCCACGGCGCAGGAACGAGGATCCGATCGACGCCGCCGCGCCGGTACTTCGCCGCCTCGGCCCACCACGCGGCGAGCGACGGATCCTGCAGGCTCGGGTGCCCGGTCTCGTGCGCGAAGCTGCGCGCGAGCCCATCCCAGCCGTCCTCCTCCCACAAGTTCACGACCTCGGGCCAGCGGCCGGTGCTGCCGATCGTGCCCCAGACCCCGAAGCAGAGCTGCCCGCGCTCGCCGCGACCGATCGGTCCCCAGTTCGCCGTGATGTGCTGCATGTACTTCGCGCGCGCGTGACCGCGGATCGCGATGAACTCGTGGATGTAGACCTTCGGGTTGGCCACGGGTGGGGAGCTCAGCGCGTTCGAGGGGCGTCGAGCGTAGGCGAAGGGATTCCGCGGCACGAGAACGCCCGCCTGCACACGACCTGCACCGGCGCTTTGATCGATCTCCACCTGGGTGTTAAAGCCTACGACGAAATCGCCGATATGAGTCTCTCAGAACCGAGCCTCTCGTGTGACCGCCCCGGGCAGGAGCGAAGGACGCTCCAGCCCGCCTTGCGGACCGGAAAGGCAACCCCCATGCAGCCCCGCAACGACCGGCCAGGCCGGTCTCTTCCGAGCACCCCGTTCCCCGCCCTGCTCGGCCTGCTCCTCGCGCTCGCGATCTCGACTGGCGCCTCGGCCGACCCGCTCTACGCCCATGGCCTCCACGTCGGCGAGGACCACTCGTTCGAGGACCACCACGGTGAGGGCCTGCGCGGGATCAACCTGTCTGTGGCGAATCTCACCTCCACCGACCTCAGCGGCGCGGAACTGAAGGACGCGTTCCTGATCGACTCGATGCTCCAGGACGCCGTCCTGGTCTCGACCGTGCTCTGGGATGCCGATCTCTCGGGCGCCGACCTCTGGGGGGCCGACCTCTCCGGCGTCATCGCAAAGAACGCCCTGTTCAGGGGCGCCATCCTGATCGACGCCGTGCTCGTGGGCAGCGATATCAAGAACGCCGACTTCTCTGGCGCCCATCTGCTCGGCGCCGACCTCTCCAGCGTCCGTCAGAGCAACCCCGCGAACTTCAGCGGCGCCTTCTTCGACGCGGACACGCTGCTCGACCCCGCGATCGACACGAGCGGCATGCTCCTGGTGACC
>CAZPNB010000173.1:0-3073 GCA_964587305.1 uncultured Spirochaetales bacterium
TCACCTGGGACCCGCTGCTGACGCCGTCGTCCTGGCAGGGCGTAACGACGGTGGTGATGGGCAACTGCGGGGTCGGCTTCGCGCCGGTGCGCCCGGGCAGCCACGAGTATCTGATCAAGCTGATGGAGGGCGTCGAGGACATCCCCGGCACGGCGCTCGCCGAGGGCATCCGCTGGGAGTGGGAGAGCTTCCCGGAGTATCTCGACGCGGTCGAGCGCATCCCACACGCGCTCGACGTCGGCGCACAGGTGCCCCACGCCGCGCTGCGCTTCTACGTGATGGGCGACCGCGGCGCCGACCACCGCGAAGCGCCGTCGCCGGACGAGATCGAGACGATGGGACGGCTGGTGCGCGAGGCGGTGTTGGCCGGCGCGCTCGGCTTCACCACCTCGCGCACGAGGAACCACCGCGCCAGCGACGGACGCCCGACGCCCAGCCTCACCGCGAGCCGCGAGGAGCTGCTCGGCATCAGCCGCCGCTTTGGCGAGGCGGGCGCGGGCGTGTTCGAGATCGTGTCGGACTTCACCGACCCCGACGCCGAGTGGCAGCTCTTGCGCGCGATGGTCTCGGCGTCGGGCCGCCCGATGTCGATCAGCATCGCGCAGAGCGACGCCGCGCCCGACGCGTGGCGCGCGATGCTGCGGAACATCGAGCAGGCGAACGCCGACGGCCTGCCGATGCGCGGACAGGTGGCGGCGCGCGCGATCGGCACGCTGCTCGGGCTCGAGGCGACGGTCCACCCGTTCATCAGCCACCCGAGCTATGCGGAGATCGCGTCGCCGCCGCTGGCCGGCAAGGTGGCGCGCCTGCGCGACCCGGCGTTCCGCCGGCGGCTGCTCGCCGAGGAGCCGGCCGCCGGGATGCGGATGTTCGCCGATCTCGACCGGATCTTCGAGCTCGGCGACCCGCCCGACTACGAGCCGGCGCCCGAGCAGAGCGTCGCCGCCGACGCGCGGCGCCGCGGCGTCCCGCCGTTCGAGCGGCTGTACGACCTCCTGCTCGGCAACGAGGGTCGCGCGCTCCTGTATCGCCCGCTGTTCAACTACTCCGGATTCGACCTCGGCGCGATCCGCGAGATGCTCGTGCACCCACTGACCGTGCCCGGCCTCGGCGACGCCGGCGCGCACTGCGGATTGATCTGCGACGGCAGCTTCCCGACCTACCTGCTGCTCCACTGGGGCCGCGACCGCACGCGCGGCGCGAAGCTCCCGGTCGAGGAGCTGGTGAAGCAGCAGTGCGCCGACACCGCGGCGCTGGTCGGGTTGCACGACCGCGGCACGCTCGCGCTGGGCCGCAAGGCGGACGTGAACCTGATCGACCCCGATGCGCTCGCGCTCGTGCACCCGGAGATCGTCTACGACCTGCCCGCTGGCGGGAAGCGCCTGATCCAGCGCGCGCGCGGCTACCGCGCGACGCTGGTCGCCGGCGAAGTAGTGCTCGAAGACGGTGTGCCGACGGGGGTACTGCCGGGGCGGTTGGTGCGGGGCCCGCAGCGCGCGTCGCCCTGCTGAGCCTGCTCGTACCGGCCAGCGCCGCCCCCGGATCGGGGCGGCTGGTGCTGGCGCGCGCGCTGCGCGGTGCGGTGGACGGCTTCGCGTCGCTCGTGCTGGTCGTGTATCTGGCGGATCTCGGGTTCTCGCCGTTCTCGATCGGTGCGCTGGTGACCGCGACGCTGCTCGGGTCGGCGGTGCTCACGCTCGCGGTCGGTCTCGCCGGCGGACGGCTGCGGGAGCGCGCGGTGCTGTTCGGCGCGTGCGCGCTGATGCTGCTCACCGGTCTCGGCTTCGCCGGCTTCGCGACCTTCTGGCCGCTCGTCGCCGTGGGCTTCGCCGGCACGCTGAACCCGAGCGAGGGAGACGTGAGCGTGTTCCTGCCGACCGAGCAGGCGCTGCTCGCGGATGCGGTCGCGGGGACGGAACGCGTGGCGTTGTTCGCGCGCTACAACCTGGCCGGCGCGCTCGCCGGCGCGCTCGGGTCGCTCGCGGTCGGCGTTCCCGAGCTGCTGTCCGGCGCGCTCGGCGCGCCGCGCAGCGCGGGCTACCGCGCCGCATTCGTCGTCTACGGGCTCGCTGCGCTGCCGATAGCAAAGCTCTACGCCGGGCTTCCTGCGCGCGTTCCGGCGGCGCGCACCAGCGAGCCGCGCGCGCCGCTCGCGCGCTCGCGCCCGGTGGTGCTGCGCCTGACCGCGCTGTTCGCGCTCGATTCGTTCGGCGGCGGCTTCGTCGTCAGGTCGATGCTCGCGCTGTGGCTGTTCCAGCGCTTCGGCTTCTCGATCCAGGCCGCGGGCAACGTGTTCTTCGCGATGGGGCTGCTGGGCGGGTTCTCACAGCTCGTCTCGCCCTGGCTCGCCGCGCGCATCGGCCTGATCCCGACGATGGTCTACACGCATCTGCCCGCCAATGCGTTCCTGGTGCTCGCCGCGTTCATGCCGAGCGCGCCGCTCGCGATCGCGTTCCTGCTGCTGCGGATGGCCTTCTCGCAGATGGACGTGCCGGCGCGGCAGTCCTACGTGATGGCGATGGTGCCACCCGAGGAGCGCGCAGCCGCCGCGAGCATCACCAACGTGCCGCGCAGCCTCGCGACCGCGCTCTCCCCCTCGATCTCGGGCGCGCTGCTCGCGCTGTCCGCCTTCGGCTGGCCGCTCGTGATCGGCGGCTCGCTGAAGATCGTCTACGACCTCTTGCTGCTCGCGCAATTCCGCAACGTGCGGCCGGAGGAGGAAGCCAGGTAGCCACCCGTTGCCAGCAGCACGAGCGCCAGCGCGACGAGGAACGCGCCACCCGCGAGCGGCACCGGGGGGCCCCCCTGCGGAACGTTGGGATCGGTGCCGTTGGCGATCTCGTCGCCATCGTTGACGCCGTCGTCGTCCGTATCGGGATCGAGCGGGTTGGTGCCCGTGTCCGTCGGTGAGACGTATACGCCCGTGCCGGTCTCGTAGACGTCCAGCACGCCGTCGCCGTCTGCATCGGGGTTCGTGAACGTGCAGGTGAGGGACACGTCCTCGAGCAGCGGCGTCACGACGTCGCTCGCAGTCGAGAGCGAGGCGCGGTACTGCGCATAACGCCCCGTCACG
>CAZPNB010000174.1:0-2728 GCA_964587305.1 uncultured Spirochaetales bacterium
CCCGTCGCAGCCGGACGCGGATGAGAACGCCGGCACACACCTTTTCGCCACTTCGGCGCGCGTCCGCTGGAGCGGGCCGAAGCTCCGAACCGTACTTCCGAGCGCGATCCGGTAACCCGGGTCGTGCCGATCGCGTGCTCGGTCGAGCTGTCCCGCTGCTACCCGACGACGGCACGGCGATCGTCGTGCAGACGAAACCAGCGCATCGGCAACAGAACATCGGAGCCGGTGGAGGCAACGCCAGTAACAGGGCGATCCGCGAGCTCGTGGCGGATTCCGGATCTCAGCGCGAAGCCGCGGCGCCGTGCGTCGCGGCGGGTATCAGGTTCAGTACTCGATGATCTCGAGGATGTAGCGCTTCTTCTCTTTGCCACTCGCCGCGCCCAGCAGCGTGCGAATCGCGGTAGCGTGCGCACCCCCCTTACCGATCACCTTCCCCAGATCTTCCTTGGCCACGCGCAACTCGAGCACATGCGCATGCTCGCCGATCACTTCCTTGATCTGGACTTCGTCGGGCTTGTCGACCAGAGCTTGAACGATTGCCGTGATCAGCAACTTCATCGACGCCTCCACATCTGCTTCGTCGACTGCCCGGCCGGATGTCCCGCCCCCCGCGAGGCATCCTCGGGAATCGCTCGGCGCGATGTTGGTCGAGCGGGAGGGTAGCGCAGCCAACGCAGTTCCAATACGCGACTTTATGCCCCACCCAAGCGCGATCATTCAACTTTCGCCAAGCCCACATGAAGCCGCTCCGAAGAGCTCCCGGCGCGCTGTCTGGTCGCGCTGATTCCCACCAAGGAGTCGGTGTTCGCCGAGGTCGCCCAGGCCGGGCTCGCCGGCGACGACCGCCGTCGAGTCCTCGACGTCGTCCGGGCCGAAGCGCGCGTCCGCGACGCGGTGATCGACCACCTGACCCGCCGCGCGCGGCCGGTGGTGGATGTGTTACCGGCGCTTCGCGAGTCGCTCGCCTCGGGAGGATCGCTGTACGATCGGAATCACGATGGACACCCGACGAGCGAGGGCTACGCCGTGATCGCCCGAGCGGTCAACACCGCCCTCGACGCGCCGGGCTCCCCCCCTGATCACCCAAGGCTACAATCGCCGCCATGAATCTGCGCACCCCCCTCTGCGACCTGCTCGGAATCGATGTCCCTATCTGTCTCGCCGGAATGGGTGGCGTCGCCTACGCCGACGTGTGTGCCGCCGTATCCGAAGCGGGAGGATTCGGCACGCTCGGCATGGCCGGCGCCTCTCCCGACGGCATTCGCGACGAGATGCGCAAGGTACGCACGCTGACCGACAAACCGTTCGGCGTCGATCTACTGGCGGCCCTGCCCGAGAGCATGCTCGCGTCGATCGACGTGATCATCGGGGAGGGAGCGAAGGCGTTCATCGCCGGTCTGGGTGTTCCCGGCCCGGTGATCCAGCGCTGCCACGACGCGAAACTGCTCGTGATGAGCATGTGTGGCAAGGTGAGTCACGCGATCGCCGCGGAGCAGGCCGGCTGCGACGTCGTCGTCGCGCAGGGCACCGAGGCCGGCGGACACACCGGTCAGATCGGCGGCATCGCTCTGATCCCGCAGATCGTGGATGCAGTCGACATTCCGGTGCTGGCCGCAGGCTCGATCGTCGATGGCCGCGGGCTCGCCGCGGCGCTGGCGTTCGGCGCGCAGGGCATCTGGATGGGAACGCGCTTCATCGCGTCGCAGGAGGCGCGCGCCAACGAGGGCTACAAGAAGCGCATCACCGAGATCGGCTCCGACGAGACAGCCATCACGCGCTCCTACTCCGGCAAGCCGATGCGCGTCGTCCGCAATGCCTGGGTCGACGATTGGGAGCGCCGCCCGGAAGAGATCCGGCGCTTCCCCGAGCAGATGGCGGTCTCCGCCCGGGAAGGAGTGCTGCTCTTCGCCACTGGCGACGCCCTTGGCTTCGAGAAGGACCGCGCCTGCATGCCCTGTGGTCAGGGCGCCGGCGCGATCAACGACATCCCGACCTGCGCCGAGATCATCGAGCGGGTGATGAGCGACGCTCGCGCGACGATCGAGCGGCTGCACGCGCTCGCGTAGACCCTCGTACCGCGCGAAACGCGACGAAGGTGAGGTCGTCGGGCTTCGACGGCTCGCCCTCACCCGGCGCGTACATTCGCGCGCGGGCCATCTCCGCGAGGCGTTCGCACGCCGCCTCCAGCGGACCCGTGCGCAAGAGCGCCGCGATCTCGTCGGTGCGCAGATTGTCCGAGAGTCCATCGCTGGCGATCAACAGCGTGTCGCGGGGAGCGAGTCGGCGCTGCGAGCCCACCTCGATCCGCATATCGGGCGCACCGAGCACGTTCGACACCAGGTGACGCTCCGCGTGGTGCATCGCCTCGCCTTCGTCGAGCCAACCCGCCTCGACCGCGAAGCCCACCGGCGAATGCGCCACCGTCTGAAGCTTGAGCCGGCCGCGTTGGCCGATCAGCAGGACCATCGAGTCGCCCACGTGATAGGGACGGATCGCGCCGCCGGCGATCTCGACCACGGCCAGCGTCGTGCCGGCACCGATACCGAGGTCGCGAATCGCCTCGTTCGCGCGCTCGATTCCGTTCAAGACGGCCGTGCGGAGCAGCCATCCTTCGCGGCGCGCCTCCGCCATCGCCGCCTCGATCATTGCGATCGCCAACGAGGAAGCCCGGCCACCCGCGCGCCCACCCCCCAACCCATCTGCCACCGCCAGCACGAAGGCACCG
>CAZPNB010000175.1:0-6916 GCA_964587305.1 uncultured Spirochaetales bacterium
TCACCGCGTTCGAGCAGATCGGCGGCGCCGAGCGGGCGCTCGAGGTGACGCGCGAGTTCACGCTCGGCCGCTATGCGTTCGGCCGCCCGGTCGCGTCGTTCCAGGTGCTCAAGCACCGCATGGCCGACCTCTACGCGGCGATCCAGCTCGCGACGTCGAACGCCTACTACGGCGCATGGGCACTCTCGGCCGGAGCCGCCGAGCTCGCCACCGCGGCGTGCAGCGCGCGCATTGCCGCCAGCGAGGCCTTCGACCTGGCCGGCAAGGAGATCATCCAGATGCACGGGGGCGTCGGCTACACCATGGAGTACGATTGCCATCTCTTCTACCGGCGCGCGAAGCTGCTCTCGCTCTCGCTCGGCACCCCGGGCGAGTGGCGTGACCGCCTGATCGATCGACTGGAGGCATAGCCCGATGGATTTCAACGACACGACCGAAGAAGCCGCATTCCGCAACGACGCTCGCCGCTGGCTCGACGCCAACGCGAAGTGTCTCGCGCCCGGCCAGAAGCGCGCGCGTCCCGCGGGCGACGACAGCCCCGGCCTGCTCGAAAGCGCTAAGGCCTGGCAGGCGCGCAAGGCCGATGCGAAGTGGGCCTGCATCACGTGGCCGGTGGAGTACGGCGGCCGCGGCGCGTCGGGCATCCAGAACGTGATCTTCAACCAGGAAGAGGCGAGATACAACGTGCCGCCGAACCTGTTCGGGATCGGCCAGGGCATGCTCGGCCCGACGATCATGGCCCACGGCACACCCGCGCAGAAGAAGCGCTACCTCGAGCCGATGCTGCGCGCCGACGAGGTGTGGTGCCAGATGTTCAGCGAGCCGGCCGCCGGCTCGGATCTCGCGGGTCTGCGCATGACGGCGGTGAAGGACGGCGGCGTCTGGATCGTGAACGGCCAGAAGATCTGGACCACCGGCGCCCAGCACTCGGAATGGGGCATGATCGTCACGCGCACCGATCCCACCGCGCAGAAGCACGCCGGCATCACCTACTTCATCGTCGACATGAAGTCACCCGGCATCGAGGTGCGGCCGATCCACCAGATCGACGGCTCGAAGGACTTCAATCAGGTGTTCTTCAGCGACGTGCGCATTCCGGACGAGAACCGCGTCGGTGCGGTCAACGACGGCTGGCGCGGCGCGATCACGACGCTGATGAACGAGCGCGCGTCGATCGGCAGCGGCGCCGGGATGGGCCTCGGGATCCAGGATCTGATCCGCCTGGCGCGCGAGACCGAGTGGGACGGACGGCCCGCGATCGAGGATCCTTCCGTGCGCGAGCGGATCGCCGACTTCTACTGGAAGCTCAAGGGCCTCGAGTACACCGGCTACCGCACGCTGACGGCGCTCTCGCGCGGCACGACGCCGGGCCCCGAGAACTCGATCGCCAAGATGGTCGGCGCGCCGCTGCGCCAGGATCTCGCGGCGTTCGCGCTGGAGCTCCAGGGCGCGGCCGGCGCCACGGCAGACGCCGACCTCACCTGGGGCGGCGGCTCGTTCCAACAGGGCTGGCTCGGCTCGCCGGGCCTGCGGCTGGCGGGTGGCACCGACGAGATCCTGCACAACATCGTCGCGGAGCGCGTGCTGGGGCTACCCGGCGAGATCCGCGCCGACAAGGACAAGGCGTTCTCGGACATCCCGACCGGAAGCGCCCGCTAGGCATTTGCGTGGCGGAGTATCGCAACCTCCGCGTGCGACCGCGCGAGACGTTCGCGCACGTGACGCTCGCTCGGCCCGAGCGGCGCAACACGATCTCGCTCGAGACGATCGCCGAGCTCGAAGCGGCGCTCGCCGAGATCGGCGCCAGCAAGGCGCGCGGCGTGCTGCTCGACGCCGAGGGTCCGGTGTTCTCCGCCGGTCACGACTTCGGCGACATGGCCGGCCGCGACCTCGCCGGCATGCGCGCGCTGCTCGGTCGCTGCGCGGAGATGATGCAGCGCATCCAGCGCATTCCGCAGCCGGTGCTGGCGAGCGTTTCCGGCCTCGCGACCGCGGCGGGCTGCCAGCTCGTCGCCACCTGCGACCTCGCGGTCGCTTCGAGCGAGGCGCGCTTCGCGACGCCGGGCGGGCGCGGCGGCTGGTTCTGCCACACGCCGATGGTGGCGGTCAGCCGGGCGATCGGTCGCAAGCGCGCGCTCGAGCTGCTGCTGACCGGCGACCCGATCGACGCCGCGACCGCCGCCGACTGGGGCCTCGTGAACCGCGTCGTGCCGCCCGACCAGCTCGAGGCTGCGTCGTGGGAGCTGCTCGAGCGCGCCACCCGCGGCAGCGCGTTCTCGAAGGGCCTCGGTAAGCAATCCTACTACGCGCAGATCGACCTCGATCAGCCGAAAGCCTACGACTACGCCACCGAAGTGATGGCAGGCGCCTCGCAGCACCCCGACGCCCAGGAGGGCATGCGCGCATTCGTCGAGAAGCGCCGGCCGGTGTTCGAGGAGTGAGCGCCGCTTGGATTCGGCAGGCTCCGCCTACCACCAACCCTGGCGGCGCGCCCAGAGGAGCATCGCGATCGCCACGAAGCCCATCGAGATGAGCACCACGCCGAGCTCGACGCTCTGGGTCTGCGCGTTGACGATGATGTTCATGCCGTAGATGCCCGCCAAGAGCGTCAGCGGAAGCATCACCGCCGAGATCAGCGCGAGGCGCTCCATCGCGATGTTCATCTTCGCATTCGTGCGCGACTGGTAGAAGTCGACGATGCCCTGGAGGAATTCGCGCTCGCTGTCGCACACGCTGCGCACGCGCTCGAAGTGATCGGTGAGGTCATCGATGAAGGGCTGCGCCTCCGGTGGCAGGAAGCGCATCAGCGCGGACGTCCGCGCGTAGAGCTCGTAGCAGGCGGCCGCCATCGTGCGTAGCGTCAGCAGCTCGTGGCGCACGCGGAACATCTCTTCGAGCGCCACCTGGAAGTCGCCGCGGTGGCGCTCGAGCACGCGTCGCTCGAGCGCCGCGACCTTGCGCGTGAGCTCGTCGGTGAAGGTCTCCATGCGCGCCGCAACCGCCGACACGATGCCGTGCGAGAGCTCCGCGGGCGTGGCCGGCAGGAAGCGGCCATCGAGCAGCCGGCGCGCGACGGCGCGCGTCTCCCGGAGCGCGTTCGCCAGCGGCACCTCGGGATTGATCGGGCCGTGCACCGACACCAGGAAGCGGTGGCCGACGAAGTAGTCGAGCTCGAGCAGGTGGATCTGGCCGGCCGCGCCGGGCTCGGGCGCGTGCAGGATCGCGAACAGATGCTCCGGGTACGTGCGCAGCTTCGGGATGTGGCAGCGCTCGATGCAGTCCCGGATCGCGAGCGGGTGGAAGCGGAACACGTCGGCGAGCACGCGCTGCGCCTCCGCGTCGCACTCGGGGATGTCGACCCACAGGATCCCGTCCTGGCGCGCCAACAGCTCCGCGATCTCCGCCGGGCTGCGCTGCTGTGTCGTTCCCTCTGAGATCCAGAAGACCTCCATCGCCAGCCTCCGGCAGTCGCGAGGATCTTGTAGCGCCGGAAGAGGCGCCCCGCCCGCCCTGCGCCGATCTGCATCCGTGCGCCTCAAGTCCGCGTGCGGCCGAGCCGAATCGCCATCCGGGGGCGCGTCGCTTGATCTTCACGTCCACGGTCTTCGCGGCCTTCCTGGCGGTGGTGTTGTGCACGTACTGGGCGGTTCCCCGCCGCAGGCTCCAGAACGGCCTGCTGCTCGGCAGCAGCTACATCTTCTACGGCTGGGTCCATCCGTGGTTCTGCGGTCTGATGGCGGCGTCGACCGTCTTCGACTGGATGGTCGCGCTGGCGATCGAGCGCTGGCCGGCGCACAGGCGTCCGCTGCTGGTGGCGAGTGTGGTCGCGAACCTCGGCCTGCTCGGCGGCTTCAAGTACTTCGACTTCTTCGCAGAGAGCGTCCAGCGGGTGCTGTCGGCATTCGGACTGGAGGTCACCCCGATCGCGTTGCACTTGATGCTGCCTGTCGGGATCTCCTTCTACACCTTCCAGAGTCTCTCGTACGTGATCGACGTCTACCGCGGGGAGCTGGCGGCGCGCCGCAGCCTGGCCGATTTCGCGCTCTACGTCGCATTCTTCCCGCAGCTCGTGGCGGGCCCGATCGAGCGCGCGCAGCGGCTCTTGCCGCAGATCGAGGCTCCGCGCCGCTTTCGCGCGGCGGTCATCGCGTCGGCATTGCCGCTGTTCGTGCGCGGCTATCTGAAGAAGCTCGTCGTGGCCGACAACGTCGCCGTCTTCGCGGACCAGGTGTTCCTGCTGGAGCATCCGCCGCTGCTCCTGCTCGCCGCTGGGACGCTGGCGTTCGCCGTGCAGATCTATGCCGACTTCTCCGGCTATACCGACATCGCCCGGGGCTCGGCGAGACTGCTCGGCTTCGAGCTGATCGAGAACTTTCGCGCGCCGTTCCTGGCACTCTCGCCATCGGACTACTGGCGCCGCTGGCACATCTCGCTGTCGTCGTGGATCCGCGACTACCTCTATATCCCTCTGGGTGGCTCGCGAGTCGGCTCCCGCGCCCGCTTTCTGTTCGTGTCTCTGGCCACCTTCGGCCTGTCGGGCCTGTGGCACGGCGCCGCCTGGCACTTCGTCGCGTGGGGGCTGTATCACGGGGCCCTGCTGTTCGCCTATCACGGGCTGGGGATGGGCAGCCGCTGGCGGCCGCGCGGGCGCGCCCGGACGCTGCTCGCCTGGTGCGCGATGTCGGCATTCACACTGGTGGGCTGGGCGCTGTTCCGCGCGCCCAGCCTCGGGTGGCTCGCGGCCGCGCTGGCCGCGCCCGTCGCCGGCCTGAGCGGTGACACCGGGGTGGCCTCGGCAGTGATCGTGGCGTTCGCGGCGCTCTACGCGCTGCCGCTGGCGCTGCTCGCCGCCTGCGAGCGCTCGCGGGCTCCGTGGCTGTCGCCGCTCGCGGCGGGCCTGTGCGTCGCGCTGGTGCTGCTATTCCACCGGGACGCCGGCCAGGATTTCATCTATTTCCGTTTCTGAGGTCCGGATGTCGAGAATGTCCACAGTCCTGATCGCGGTCGTGACCGCGCTGCTGCTGTTAGGGGGCCTCGATCTCGTCCTGGCCCAGCCGCGGATCGCCGGAGCCACGGGCCGCGCCGCGGCCGAGCTGGATGAGCTCAAGAGACAGGTCGCGGAGCGCCGGCCGCAGCTCGTGCTGCTCGGGGATTCGATGGTGGGCGAGGGCGTGGACGACGCCGCGCTCGGGCGCCGGATCGGGCTCCGCGTGCTGAACGTGCAGAGGGGCGGCGCCGCGTCGGCCTGGTGCTATCTCGCGCTCGAGAACCTGATCCTCCCGGCGCATCCACCTCCGCAGCGGGTAGCCGTCTTCTACCGCGATCACTTCCTCACCGAGCCCCGCTTTCGGGTCGACGGGCCGTATCGCCAGCACCTTGCCGCGCTGTCCGGGCCGGACGAGCCGCTGCTCGAGCGCCTGGCGCTCGCGCCGGTCGACCCCGCGATCGCCTTCGTGCGGCGCGGGCTTCCGCTCTACGAGCGCCGCGAGGCGCTGCGCTCGGGGGTACACGGAGCGCTGATGGACGGCGTCGGGGCGGCGTTCGGTCTCGAGCACGGCATCGCAGAGGCCAGCCTCACGCGCGTGTTTGCCGACGGGGCACTGGACCCGCGCCGGCTCGGGAAGCGCCAGCTCGATGCGGAGCGTGCCGATCGCGACAGCTTCGCGTTTGGCCGAGACGTCGCCGACTCGTTTCTCCCGGAGATGGTCCGCCTGGCCCAGCAGCGCGGCGTGTCGCTCGTTTTCGTGCGGATGAAGCGGCGGCGCGATCTCGAGCCGGATCGCGAGCCGCGCGAGCTGGCCCGCTACCAGCACGAGCTCGGCGCCTGGCTCGCCCAGCGCGGCATCCCGGTGGTCGACTTCACCCACGACGCCCGCCTGCGCCCCGAGCACTACGCCGCCGGAGACCATCTCTCCCGCGGCGAGGGGCGGCGCGTGTTCACGGAGCTCTTGGCGGAGGCGCTGGCGCCCGATCTCGCCGCATCGACAGCCCCGCCTCGGTCTCGGCGATGAGCGTCCCGGCGGCGGCGTTCACCTCGGGCTGGACGTCGCGTGCCCAGCGCGCCAGCGCCGCCGCTTCGCCTGGGTGCACGCGCAGGCGGGGCCGGTGCTCGAGCGTGCGTGCGATGCGCTCGGCCACCTGATCCGAATCGGTGTAGGCGAGCGGGAGCCCCTGCTCCGACAGACGCTCCACCACGCGCTCGTAGCGTCGCGCGCTCTCGGGCCGGCTCCAGCCGAGGTGGCGCGACGCGGCGGGTGCCGCCGCGAGCGCTGCGAGGTAGGGAGCGTGCCCACTCGGCTCCGCTAGCAGCGCACCGTCCAGCAGCAGCTCGATGCCCACGTGCGCGGCGCCCCGGGCCGGGCCTCGTTCGAGGCCCGCCGCGCGGAGGTGCTCCACCGCCTCCCGGACCAGCGCCGAAAAGCGCGCGCCCGCGTGGAACGCCGCGTCGCTGTGATGGTGGAAGCGGACGCCGAGCGCGAGGGCAGGATCGTCCACGCGCTCGAGGCGACCGCCGACCCACGGCACCCAATCGGGCAGCATCGCGCCGAGCGCGAAGCGGGGGTCGTCGCCGCGGCGGGACGCCAGCCACGCGTGCGCGAAATAGTTCATGGCGGCACAACGCTAGCCCGTCCCACGTTTACACGGCTTCACCTCGGTGCGCGCGAAGGGCCGCCTGCGCTCTATAATGACCCGCACTCGCGAACCAGCGACGCATCAGGAGGGCCACCCATGCTCGACGTTGTCATCACCGGCGGGACGCTCGTGGACGGAACCGGGACGGCCCCGCGGCGCGGAGACGTGGGGATCCGGAACGGCCGGATCGCCGCGCTGGGCGAGGTCGCGGAGGACGCCCGGGCTGTGTTCGACGCCACCGACCGGGTTGTCGCGCCGGGCTTCGTCGACGTCCACACCCACT
>CAZPNB010000176.1:0-5545 GCA_964587305.1 uncultured Spirochaetales bacterium
CGCGCGCGAGCTGCTCCCGCATGCTCTGGATGTCGCGCCGCTCCGCGGCGATCATGATTTCCGTCCCCGACCCCACACCCGACTCGGCGTCCGACTCCTCCAGGCGAGCGATCCGCTCGCGGAGCGCGATCACGTTGGGATGATCGTCGGTGTTGATCGCGCTCTGTTGCGCCAGCTCCCGGCGCAGCTCGCCGAGCAGGACCTGGTTCTCCGTCGGTGCGGCGGTGCTGCTCGACGCGAGCGTCGTGATGCGATTCTCCTTGACCGAGACCTGATCCATCACCGACTCGCGCCGCGTCGCGATCATGTCCAGCTTCCGCAGATTGGTATCGAGCTCCTCCGGCAGCACTCCGCGGTGCTCGCGACGGAACTCGCTGACCAGGCGCGACTGCTCGCGGAGCTTCACCTCGTCTCGCTCGAGCTCCTTCCGCAGGAATTCCGTCGTCTGCCTCGCCTGCGTGTTGCGACGCGACAGGCTCGCCTCGACGAACAGCCCTGCCAGCGCGTTGGCCACCAGCGCCGCCTCGGCTGGCTCGCCGGACTGGTAGGAGATCTCGAAGACCAGCGCGTTCAGGTCGCGCGACTGGCTGGCCTGGGGATTCATCTCGATCCGCGCGCGCAGCCGGTTCACGAGGTCGATCTGCGGCTTGTCGGTGTCGTCGGGGAACAGATCGTGGGTGCCGATCAGCTTCGAGAGGTTCTCCGCAGACAACACCTTGCCGACCATCGCGTTGATATTGGAGAGCGAGTCCTCGCGCACCGTCGAGCGGACGAAGTCTTCCGGGATCTGCTGGCTCGTGATCAGGATCGTCGCCTTCGCGAGGTAGGTCGGCTTCCACGCGATCAAGCCCACGACGGTCACCGCGATTCCGAGCACGAAGCACGGGAGCATCACCACCCAGCGGCGCCGCGCCACCCCGATCGGATCGAGGATGAACTCCGGAAGCGAGTCTCCGCCGGACTCCTTCTCGTCCCAGCGATCGCCGAGCTGGTCGTCCGAGCTCACTGCGCTCCACCCCAGTAGCGACGCATCTTCGCGCTCTGCATCGGCTCTGCGCCGTAGTAGTAATAATCGTAGGTCTGGCCCGACGACCGATCACCGTTGAGGATCCACCCAGTGAGCTGAGCGCGGGGCACGCAGTCCACGAGCCGGCGGAACGAACGCGCCCGCGTCTTGCCGGCGCGGACGACCGGCACGCAAGCCGCGACGTGGCGAAGGATCAGGGTCGCGTCCGGCACGACCGGAGCCGGGGGTGAGTCGATGATCACGGCCGCATAGCGCCGCTCGAGCAGCCCGATGAGCTCGCCGAGCTGCGGCAGCACCATCAGCTCATGAGCGGCGCGCTGCGGCACGACCGCGGGATAGATGTCGATGGCGGGGTTTTGCACCTCGACCCGCACGTCGTCGAGCGTAGCCTTGCCGAGCAGCACCGCCTCGATCCCCGTGCCCTTCGAGAGCGACAGATAGGACCCGACCGACGGCTTGCGCAGATCGAGGTCGATCAGCGCAACGTCGCGTCCGCGCGAGAGTGTGGCCAGCGCGATGGCCATATTGCATGCCACCGTGGTCTTTCCATCCCCGCGTTCCGCGCTGACGATCAAGACGCTGCGCGCCCCGCGCGCCTCCATCGCCGACCGCAAGCGCAGGGCCACGTGACGACACGCCTCGGCGTTGGGTCCGTCGTCGAGAACGACGGCCGGGTAGTCCGATTCGACCGTGTCGACGCGATGTTCGGCGGGGCGCGGGTCGGGCGCCGGCGCCGCGAGCGGCGGAGCCGGCGCCAACGGGGCCAGAGACGGCCGGAGACCGACCGGCACGCGCTCTGGAGTGCGTGCGGTACCGAACCCCTCTGTCCGGGCGCGCCGGATGGCGTCGGCGATTTCACCCACTCACTGGCTCCAATCCGCTGTTCTTTGCACCGTGGAGATCAGCCAAACCTGTTCCTCACATGCCTGCGGGAGTAGGCTCCTCACCCCGCGGCCTCTTGCCACACGCTTCGACTGAACCCCAGCTCTCGATGAGTGCTCCGCTTCGCGATCAGGGTAACGCAGAGGCATTGGGACCCCCCACAGGGAGAGGCGATTCGGACGGGGCTCCCCATACACTTGGGCGCTCGCTCCGCCCGACCTGCTATCAGGATGCGCGGTGCAGATCGCGCGCTTCGCACCCTCGACCACCGGGCCCGCCCATCCCGGCACCCTTCTCGCGGCGCTGCTGTGCTGGCTGGATGCCCGCAGCCGTGGCGCCCATCTGGTGTTGCGCCTCGAAGACCTCGACCCGGACCGCTGCCGGCCCGAGTGGAGCGATTCCATGCGCGCGGCCCTCACCTGGCTCGGCCTCGACTGGGATGTAACGGTCGCGCAGAGCGCCCTTGGCGACGGCCACGCCGCCGCGTTGGACCGCCTGGCGGAGGCGGGTCGGCTCTATCCCTGTCGCTGCACGCGAAGCGAGCTGCGCGCGGGCGCGCAGTCGCTCGCCGACGGCGCACTCGCCTATTCCGGCACCTGTCGGGAGCGCCCGCTGCCCCGCGGCGGCTGGCGCGCGGTGCACGAGCCGCTGCGCGCGCGGCTGCGCGAAGGTCGGATCGAGCTCGCCGACGAGAGCGGCCTGGACCTCTCCGGCGACCCATCCCGCGAGCCGGGCGACCCGATCGTGCGCCGGCGCGACGCGGCGGTCGCCTACCACCTCGCCGGCGTCGTCGACGACGCCGGGGCCGGCGTGACGCGGGTCGTACGCGGGCGCGATCTGGCCGCCACGACGGCCACCCAGGTTGCCCTCCAGCATCTGCTCGGGATCCCGACGCCCTGCTACCGCCACCATCTGCTGCTGCTGGAGCAGCGCGGCGCGAAGCTCGCGAAGCTGCACGGCGCGGTCGGCTTCGAGTCGCTGCGAGCCGTCTACACCGCGCCGGCCCTGTGCGGCCTGCTCGCGCGGACCGCAGGCCTGCGCCCAGCGGCGGAGCCGGTCACTCCGACCCAGCTACTCGGCGATTTCGAGTGGAGTCGGGTCCGGGCCACAGACTGCCTGCTGCGCTGGACGGGAAGCGAGCTGGTGTCGAGCAGTGACTGATCGGCCGACAGAGCCGCGCTCACTCCTCTCGCGCGAACGTTCCCGCGCCGTGGATCACGAGGCTGGACGCCCCGAAGCGAGACGGGCGCCACTCGTGGTCGTGTCCGGGCCCGCCCTTCCCGTCGAAGTCCTGCAAGATGACGTTCAGGCGGAAGCGCTGCCATTCGCCACCGGCCCGCTCGTCGAGGAAGCTGCGCGGCACGGCCAGCTCCGCGCGGTAGCCCCCGGCGTGGGTTCGGACCGCGCGGCGCAGGCCCTCGGGCGGCGGAGAGAGCATCGAGTCCAGCGCCGGGTCCGGAAGCGGCTCGACGGCGGTGAGCGTGGTGATCAGCAGGCTCGCCAGCGTCCCGTCCTCGATCGAGGGCAGCGCCCCGCGGTTCTCGGATCGCGCCGGGTCCGGGCGCGCGTCGAGCTCGACGGTAACTCCGTCCTGCTTCTGTCCGACGCGGGTCTCCGAAAAGTCTGGCGTCGGGTCGCGCACGTCGAAAGCGAAATAGAGGAAATCGCGGTCGCGGCGAACATCGAAGCGGAGCTTTGCCTCGGCGCTGCCGCCCTCGACCAGCGGCCAGTCTTCGAGCGCGAAGCGCAACGGCGCCCACTCGGCGAGGTCGGCGTCGACCGCCACCGGGCCGGCGGCGCGAACCGGAAACAGCCGATCGGGGATCACCCAGGTCGTGCTCTCGGTACGCGCAGGTCTGCGCTCACCCTGCGCCTCGACGGTCCAGTGGGCGAGGGAGGGCGTCAACCGTGCGACGGCAACGGGCTCGTGCGCGCGCAGCGCCACCGCCACCTGCTCCGACGCGCCCGGTGCGAGGGTGCGCTCCACCTCGCTCGGCGTGACATCGAAGTGCGCGCCGGCGGTGAAGCGGCCCCGCACCGTGATCGGGCGATCGGCGCCGTTGTGCAGCGCGTAGCGCTGCTCGCCGGTCGTGAAACGCTCGCTCGCGACGACGAGCGGCTGGGTCGTCACGGCGTGATCGAGCCCATACATGAGAGACCGCATCGCCTTGGTGTGCACGTCCGCATCGTGGATGCCATCGAGCAGGAGATTCGCGACCACCGGGCCGGCGTCGCTGATCGTCACCAGCATCACATGGTCGAACTCGCCGCGGTCGATGCCGCGCAGAGGGCTGCCGCCGCCGGTGGTTCCGAGCGTGATGTACTCCCGGTCGTGTCGGATGTGCTTCGTATAGCGGTGGAAATGACCGGCGAGCACGGTGTACGGGCGGTCGGCGAGCAGCGCCTCGACCCGCTCCCAATCGGTGTGCTGTCCCGGCGTGTCCCAGAACGGCTGGTGCAGGAAGACCAGCGTCCAGCGCGTATCGGCGTTCCTGGCGAGGGCGCGCTCGATGAAGCGCATCTGGGCGTCCTGCGTGTCGCCACCCTCGACCGGGTGACCCGGGTTTCGATAGCTCGAGAAGAGCTCGCTGTTCAGCACCAGGAACAGCACGTCCTTGTAGCGGAACTGGTAGTACGAGGGGCCGAAGCGCTGCGTCCAGTCGCGGGCCATCGTCGGGTTCGAGTAGTCGTGGTTGCCCGGCACATGGAAGAAGGGCATCTGCAGGCGCGCGACGATCGCCTCGAACTCCGCCCACATCGCGTCGAGCTGGGCTCCGTCTTCCGTATACCCTTCGATCAGGTCGCCGACGCTCACGACGAACGCCGGCCGGAGCAGGTTGATGGCATCGACCGCGGCTTCGAACACGCCGTCCCGGTGCGCGCCGGTGCGGTCGCTGACGATGACGAACTTGAAGTCGCGCGGGTGGTCGGCCACCTCGAGGCTCGTCCACGGCGTGCTCGGCGCGGTCGGCTCCACTTCGACCCGGGTCGATCCGCCGGCGCACGCGATCGCGCCGAGCAGGAATGCGACGGCAAGCGATCTGACCGCGCGCAGCGAGGCAAGCTCGAGCGAAGTCAAACGCCGCAAGCGCCCAGAGGGCGCGCGCAGCGAGCCGCAGGCGAGCGAAGTCAAAGCGCTAGCCGAGCCAGTCGACCGGCGCGTGCACCGTCGCAGCGATCTCGGCGAGACATTCGTCCACGCTGCCCCACGCGAGTGAACGCTCCTTGCCGCGCAATGTGAAGAAGTAGAGGTCGTTCTCCTCGATGATCCCGTTCCCGCCGTGGATCTGGTGGGCGAGCATCGTCACCTCGGGCACCATCCGCGACGCCGACGCCTTCGCGGTCGCGACCTGCGCAGCTCGAGCACTGCCGCGATCGAGCGCGTCGAGCGCCTCGAACGCGAGCTGGCGGCTGGCGGCCACTTTGATCGCCATGTTCGCGGCGTGGTGCTTCACCGCCTGGAAGCTCCCGATCGGGCGCCCGAACGCCTCGCGGACCGACGCGTACGCGACGGTGAGGTCGAGCGCCTGGCCGGCCGAGCCGACGCACTGCACCGCCGCGAGCGCGCGGCCGATCTGCAGCAGCGCCGCCGCGGCTTCGGCTCCGGCGACGCGCTCGGCGGGTGCGGCGTCGTAG
>CAZPNB010000177.1:0-3193 GCA_964587305.1 uncultured Spirochaetales bacterium
TCGCCGACTGTTACTTCAAACAAGGCAACTTCTCGGCCGCCGTGTTGCGGTTCGACGACGTCGCGCGCCAGTATCCGTCGGGAGACAAGGCCGCGGACGCGCTCTACCGACAGGGGGAAGCACTGCTCCGCATGGGGCACGGGACGGCCGCGGGCAACGCGTTCGAGAAGGTGCTGCGCGACTATCCCGAGTCCGCTCGCGCACCCGAGGCGAAGCGCCAACTTCAGCTTCTCGGAGCGGGCTGAGCGGATGCGCGACCAAATCGCTGGAATGGAATGGGTCGGGGCCGCGCTGCGCGTCGCCCCTTGCAGGGGGCTGTGTTGAACAAGCGGGAACTGTTGCGGTTTCGCAAGCTGTTGATGGATCAGCGGGAGCAGATCGTCGGCAATACCAAACGGGCGCTCTCGGGCGACATCCATGTCGATCCCGACGACTTCCCCGATGAGATGGACATCGCCTCCTCGGAGGTGAGCCTGCAATTCGCCGGGCGCTTGCGCGAACGCGAGCACGGGCTCTTGTCGAAGATCGACGCCGCGCTGGCGAAGATCGATCAGGGCGAATACGGCGATTGCGTGATGTGCGGTGAAGCGATCGGGCTGGCGCGGCTCAAGGCCCGCCCGGTGGCCGAGCTCTGCATCGAGTGCAAATCGGAGCAGGAAAAGCTCGAGCGCCGCACCGGCTGAATCGCGCCGTGTCGTCCCCCGCGTCCCGGCCTGCGCTTCCGACCTGGGTGCTGGGCATCGAGAGTTCTTGCGACGAGATGGCGGCAGCCGTCGTCCGCGACGGGCGCGACATCGCGTCGAGCTGTGTCCACGGTCAGGACGCGGTGCACCGGCCGTATGGCGGTGTCGTCCCCGAGCTGGCGTCTCGCGACCACGTGCGCGCCGTCCACCAGGTGGTGCAGCGCGCGCTCGACGACGCGGGAATCGACGCGGAGCGCCTCGCGGGCGTGGCGGTGACGGCAGGGCCGGGGCTGGTGGGATCGCTGCTCGTCGGTCTCTCGTTCGGCAAGGCGCTGGCGTACCGGCTGGGCGTGCCGCTGGTCGGTGTGCATCATCTGGCGGGGCACCTCGCGTCGGCCGAGCTCGCCGATGCCACGCTGCGGCCGCCCTATCTCGGGCTCGTCGTGTCGGGCGGGCACACCGCGCTCTATCGCATCGACGCGGGTGTCGAGCCGGACCTGCTCGGCGAGACACGCGACGACGCGGTGGGCGAGGCGTTCGACAAGGTCGCGGCGCTGCTCGGGCTTCCGTATCCGGGCGGCCCTGCGGTGGCGCGCGAAGCCGCGCGCGGGGATCCGCTGGCGTTCGCGTTCCCGCGGCCGCTCGTGGATCAGCCGGGATTCGATTTCTCGTACAGCGGCCTCAAGACGGCGGTGGCGACCCTGATCGAGCGACGCGGGGAGCTCGGTCCTGGCGAGCGCGCCGACGTCGCCGCGTCGTTCGAGTGCGCGGCGGTCGCGGTGCTGGTGGAGCGCGCTTGTCAGGCGTTGCGCGCGACCCGCCTCGACCGGATCGCCGTGGTGGGCGGCGTCGCAGCCAATCAGCGTTTGCGGAATGAGCTCGCCGCCGCCGGCGAGCGCTTCGGCTTCGCGGCGGTGTTCCCGCCTGCGGCCCTGTGCACCGACAACGCGGCGATGATCGCCGCTGCGGGGGCTCGCCTGCTCGCGCGCGGCGAACATCACGGCTTCGCGCTCAACTCGTTCTCGCGGGCGCCGCTGGGCGAAGCGCCCTGGCGTCGCAACGAACAGGGGTGAGCGCGGCAAAGATCCGGGAGATCCTCGCCCGCCACGGGCTCGCGCCCAGTCGCGAGCGCGGCCAGAACTTCCTGGTGGACGATCGGGTCGCCGCCGACCTCGTGGAGCGAGCGGGCGTCGCGGCGGGCGACTCGGTGATCGAGATCGGGACGGGGCTCGGCATCCTCAGTCGGGCGCTCGCCGAGCGCGCCGAGCGCGTACTGACGCTGGAGATCGACGCCGGCCTGGTGCGCGCGCTCGTGGCCGAGGCGATCCTTCCGGCGAACGTGGAGCTGCGCCATGTCGACGCGCTGGCCGTCGATTGGCCCGCGCTGGTGCGCGAGCGCGCGGCGACCCGCGTCGTCGCCAACCTGCCCTACGCGATCTCCGCGCCGCTCTTGCGCGGCCTGCTGGATCTACGCGGCATGCTCGTCGACTGGTCGGTGATGATCCAGCGCGACGTGGCCGATCGCCTGCTCGCGGCGCCCGGCAGCCGCAACTATTCGTCGCTCACCGTGCTGTACCGACTCTGCGCCACGCTGAGCCGGGTGCGCGATCTCGCGCCCGGCCTCTTCTTCCCGGCTCCGAACGTCCACGGGAGCTTCGTGCGCGCGACCCCACGCGCCGACGACCCGCTCGTGGCGGGTGAACTTCTGCGCGTCGAGACGCTGGTGCGCGCCGCGTTCGGCCAACGGCGCAAGATGCTCGCGAACGCGCTGCGCGGCGCGGGGTTCTTGGGTCCGGGCGGACGTGAGCCGGCCGCAGTCTGCGAGGCGGCCGGGATCGACCCGCGCGCACGCGCCGAGAGCCTGCCGCCCGAGGCGTTCCTATCGCTCGCGCGGGCGTTCGGACCGGCGCCGGTGGGAAGTACGGGTTCGTGACCCCTCCGGAGCTGCTCGATGCGCTGCTCGCGCTGGCGCGTGAGCTCGACCTCGAGGTACGCCGCATTGCGCCCGAGGACACCCAGACGAGCGGAGTCTGCCGGCTGCGCGGCCAGATCTGGGTGCTGCTCTCGGCCAGCGACCCGATCGAGCGGCACATTGCGGTGATCGCGGCGGCCCTGCGCGATCATGCAGCGGATGCCTGTGAATCCCGCTATCTGCCGCCCGCGGTGCGGGGCGCGTTGGAGAGGGGGATCCAGCGCCCTTGACCTCGGTGAAATCCCGGGTCTACAATTGCGGCCGGCTCAGAGGGGAATCGCAAGTCGCGATCCTCATCGAAGAACCAACCCCCCCCGTCCTGAGCGCCGAGCGCCAGGAAGACAGAGACACGCCTAGCCCAGCCCAGTGCACGCTCGGATCCTTCCGGGGACCGAGACGGGGGCCGCAAGCAGGCGAGCTCGCGCTAGCGGAGTCCGGGCGCGCTTCCACGGACCTCAACGGCACGAGCACCGGCCGCGCCTCCGGATCCCATCCGGGACGGCGCGTTTTTTGTTTTTCCGGTGCAGAGCGACAGGCC
>CAZPNB010000178.1:0-5148 GCA_964587305.1 uncultured Spirochaetales bacterium
CCGACCTCGATGCGCAGCGCCAGCAGCCAGATGAACGCCAGCAGCATGGCGGAGAGCCCTGCGAGGAACGGACCGGCGATGCCGACGCCGAGGCTTCCGCGCTGGAGGTTCTCGGGGTGCTGGGCCCGGCCCCCGAACAGGTCGATGGCGAAGTAGTTGAGCGGGATCAGCAGCACGCCGGCGATGCCGTAGACGGCCGCGAAGCGCGCCGTGCGCGGGCCTTCGTCCGAGAAGCTGCGCAGCAGCGCGTAGGCCAGGTAGGCCACCCACAGGAGCGCCGTCACCACCAGGCGCGGATCCCAGACCCAGGGCTTGCCCCAGGCGCCCTTGGCCCAGATGGGCCCGGTCGCGATCACGAGCGTGCAGAAGAGCAGCCCGACCTCGGCGGCGGCCGCCGCCAGGCGGTCCCACTGCTCGTCGTTGCGCCACAGGTACAAGCCGCCACCCAGGGCCGTGAGCACGAAGCCCAGGTAGGCCGCGAAGGCGGCCGGCGCGTGCACGAATAGGATCTTGTACAGCACGCCCTGGACGGCGTCGGCGGGCGCGCGCGCGATCACCCAGCCGGCCAGGGCCGCAACGGCCAGCAGGGCGATGCCGGTGGGCCGCACGGCCCGCGCGGCGAAGCGTTCCAGCGAGCTCACGGAGGGGGTCTCACTCATCCAGCACGTACTCGAAGAGGAGGAAGGAGGCTATCAGAAACACGCCGTCGTAGACGACGATCAGCTCAAGGGCGCCCTCGGGCAGGCGGCCGTCGCGCAACAGGCCCGCGGTGGCCTGCACGCACGGGACGAGCAGCGGGACCAGCAGGGGGAAGAGCAGCAGCGGCAGCATCACCTCGCGGAAGCGGGTGCGCACGGCTACCGCGCCGAACAGCGTGCCCGCGCTGCACAGACCGACCGATCCCAGCGCGACCACGCCTGCGAGCGGGAGCGCAACCGGGCGCCAGTCGACGTCGAAGAAGACCGCGAACACCAGCGCGACCAGTGCTTGTACGACGGCGAGGATCGCGAACGTCGCGGCGGCCTTCCCGAGGAACACCCAGCCGCGATCTGCGGGCGCCAGCGCGAGCGCCGCCAGTGCATCGTTCTCGAGCTCGAGCGCGAACGCCCGACCCAGGCCGAGCAGCGCGGCGAACACGTAGGTGATCCACAAGAGCGCCGGGGCCAGCTCGCGCGAGCGCTCACCGGCGCCCTGCGGCAGCGCGAACTGGAACACCGCCACGACCAGCATTGCGAACAGAACCATCGCGACGGCGCGGTCGCGGCTTCGCCACTCGGTGATCAGGTCCTTCCACAGGATCGCCAACAGCACGTTCACGCGGCGCGCTCTGCGCGGCCCTGCGCGTCGGCGAGCGCTTGCTCGAATTCGTCGCCCGCGGCGTCGAGCCGACCGCGCCAGGCGGTCCGACCCGCGCAGAGCACGAGTGCTTCGTCTGCCAGCTCGCGCACATGCTCCTGCCCGTGCGTCACGAGCACGGAGGTGTGACCCTCGCTGCGCAGCCCGCGCAGCCGCTCCGCCAGGCGTTCCGTCGCGCCGCGGTCGAGGCCGGTGAAGGGCTCGTCGAGCAGGACCAGCGCGGGCGCGTGGATCAGCGCGCGCGCGATCGCCACCCGTTGTGCCTGACCGCGCGACAGCGCGCCGGCCGGCCGATCGGCCAGCGACGCGAGCCCCTCGCGCTCGAGTCGCTCCGCCGCTCGCTCGCGCGCGCTGGCGACGCCGTAGAGCCGCGCTGCGAAGATCAGGTTCTCGCGCACCGTCAGGCTCGGCGAGAGCAGCGTCGCGTGGCCGAGATAGCCGAGCGATGCGCGCGACCTGCGGTGGGTGGCAGGGCGCCCGTCGATCGCGATGCGACCGGCGCTCGGACGCGCGAGGCCGGCGAGCAGGCGCAGCAGCGTGGACTTGCCCGCTCCGTTGGGTCCGAGCACCGCGAGGCTCGCGCCCGGGGCGATCTCCAGGTCGACGTCGCACAGAGCCATCGCGCGGGCGAAGCGCTTGGTGACGCCGCGCGCAGCGATCGCCGCTCCGCTCACGCGCGCAAAATTTGCAGCACCGCGCCGCACTGCGAGCAGAAAGCGTCGGCGGGGCGCACCGCAGCGCCGCACCCGCCGCAGCTGCTGCGCGCCGGCTTCGCGGCCGCCTCGGTCGGCACCGCGAGCAAGAGTGCCGCTGCGCGCGAACGCAGCTCGGCGCGCATCGCGGCGTGATCCGCCGCCGACAGCTTGCCCGTCTCGAGGTCGTCGTCGAGCGCCTCGAGCGAGCGGACGATCGCGGTGCGCTCGTACCCTGCGCCCTCCGGCGGCTCGGGCTCGCGCCGGTCGCGAGCGCCGCCGTGCAGCGGACCCAGCAGGAAGCCGAGCGCCGCGATCCCGGCCACCACCGCGAAGCCCGCGGGTGCCCAGCGTCCACCGGACGCGCGCGGCCGGGTGCGGTGCAGCCCGAGCAGGATCGCCTCGTCTGGTTGGATCGCGAACGCCTCGAGGTGCAGGTACGTCCGGTCGCCCGCCCGCACCGCGCGTCGCCGGTGCAGGCGCGCGGTGTCGGTGATTACGCCGTTGTCAGCCACCAGCACGGTCAACAGCGGGAGCGCACGGTCGAAGCGCCGCACCAGCTCGGCGCCGCTACTCGTCGCGGGCAGCTGGTAGCTCAGCGCGATCTGGGAGGTGCCGCGCGGCAGCGGACCGTGGATCGCCAGGTCGCCCGACGGATCCCGGCGCAGCCCGATGTTCAATGTCTCGGACGAGAATCGCAGCGCGTCCGTTCCGGCCGGCAGCGGAATGCACAGCAGCGGCACCGCCGCCGACTCCAGCGCAGCCCCGTGTCCATCGACGGCGACCTCGATGCGCTCGTCGACTTCGAGCGCCGCGTCGTCGAGCTCGACCCACAGCTCGGCGCGCGGGGTGCGGACGGTCGACTGGATGCCCGGTGCCTCGAGCGCGATGTCGATCGCCAGGGATCCGCCGGCCGCGATCGGGCCGCCGCGCAGCGCCGCAAAGCGCTGCTCCCCGATCGCGACCTCGGGAGCCGCGCGCAGCCCGCCGGCGGACAGCGAGACCCCCTGCGGTGCCAGGACCTGGAGCGGCGGTGCGCCGTGCGGAAAGCCGATCGAGAACGCAGCGGTGTCGATCGGCAAGCCGTAGCCGAACTCGATCGTCTGCTCCCCGGGATACAGCGGACCAAAGAAGCGCACCCGCCGCCCGTCGCGGACGAGCCCGTCGCCCCCGGTGAGCGACTCGAATCCGTCGGCCTCGGCGGGCAGCTCCACGTCGAGGATCGCTGTCGCGGTGTCGCGCTGCTCCACCGGAACGAACACGACCCGGTCGCCCGGATTCGCGATCGTGTGGCGGTGGCCGACGCGCAGATGCGTGCAGCCGCGCTCGACGCGGACGTCCAACGCCGCGGCCGAAGCCAGCCGCGTGTCGGTCACCGGGTCGGAGAGCGCGAGCTCGACGCGGTGTTCGAGCTCGTTCGCGGCGAAGTTGAACCGGCGACCGAACGGGATCTCGCCCGCGCGCGCGCCGACCAGGTAGACGACGTCGGGCGCGTTCGAGACGCCCGCGAAGCGGAAGCGCCCCTCGGCGTCCGTGTGTCCCTGGCGCAGGCCGGCGCTGCCGTCCGCGGACAGCGCGTAGAGCAGCATCTCCACCCCGGCGACCGCGTCCGGTCGGGTCTCGTGCACGAGGCGGCCTACCACGGCCGCAGGGCCAGCGGGCACGTCGGGGCGGTCAGGCTCCGTCGGCTGGGCACCGGCCACCGCAGCGAGCAGCAGCAACAGCCACGGCACCGCGCGCGACACGTGCCCCGGCGGGCTCATCGCCGCTCCGGGTGCGGCCACATCACGGCGAGTGTGCCGAGCACGAATACGGCGCCGCCGATCCAGATCCAGTTGACGAGCGGATTGCGGTACACCTTGAACGTCGCCGACCCGTCGTGCTCGATCGCGGTCAGGATCACGTACAGGTCCTCGCGCAGCGTCGAGTAGACCGACGGGATCGACGCCGGCTGCTGCTCGAGCCAGTACATGCGCTTCTCGGGCGCCATCACCGCGAGCGGCTCGTCGCCGCGGTAGAGCGCCAGCCGCGCGACCGCGCCGCCGTAGTGCTGCGCCGGAAGCGCTTCGGCCGTGAGATAAGTCATCCGGTAGTCGTGGATCGTGAGCTCGCCGCCGGGCCGGACGTTCTCGAGCCGCTCCTCGTTGAGCACCGACCCGGTGATGCCGATCAGGATGAAGACGGCGCCCAGGTGCACGATGTAGCCGCCGTAGCGCTGCTGGTTCCTGCGCAGCAGCGAAGCCAGCGCCTGCACGACGTTCTCTCCGCCCTTGCGCGTGCGCGCGCGCACCGCCCGGAAGTACTCCTGAGTGATCGTCCCGATCACGAACGCGCACAGGCTCCAGGCGACCAGCGCGTAGAGCGTGAGCTGCGAGCCCAGCGCGATCGCGAGCACCACGGCCGTGACCCACCCGCACGCGACCGGCCAGGCGAACTGACGCCGCAGGTTCGCCAGTGACGCGCGCCGCCACGCGATCAGCGGCCCGACGCCGGTCAGGAGGAGCAGGAGCGGCGCCAGCAGACCGCCGAACATGTTGAACCAGCGGGGGCCCAGTGCAATCCGGTCGCCGGTCAGCGCCTCCGAGAACACCGGGAACATCGTGCCCCAGAACACCACCGCGAGAATTGCGATGAACACCCAGTTGTTGAGCAGGAAGGCCGCCTCGCGCGACACGTAGCTCTCGAGCTGGTTCTCGCTGCGGATCCCCGCCCGGCGCACCCAGAGCGCCACCAGGAACACCGCGGCGGTGATCGCCACATAGCCCAGGAAGACCGACGTGAACAGCGGAGTCTGCGCGAACGCGTGCACCGATTGCACGACACCGCTGCGCGTCAGGAAGGTGCCGAACAGGCAGAGCGTGTAGGTGAGCCCGATCAGCAGCAGGTTCCAGGCTTTCAGCATGTCGCGCTTCTCCTGGATCATCACCGAATGGAGGAACGCGGTGGCCGGCAGCCACGGCATGAAGGAGGCGTTCTCGACCGGGTCCCAGGCCCAGTAGCCACCCCAGCCGAGCACCTCGTACGCCCAGCGGCCGCCGAGCAGGATGCCGATCGACAGGAACAGCCACGGGAACAGCGTCCAGCGCCGCGTGGTGCGGAA
>CAZPNB010000179.1:0-5377 GCA_964587305.1 uncultured Spirochaetales bacterium
GAAAGAAACCGAAAAACGGTTGAGACACTAGTAGAGTATTTGTACGAACAGGAAATGATTAGCAACAAACCAACTGTGGAAGAACTCTTTGCCCCAAATGTATTGATGTGACACAAAACATCTCGTGACCGGGAGGAGCTATGGCACGCATTCGACATATCGCAATCTATTCTGACAGCCCCAGCGATCAGGCGGCATTCTACTGCAAAGCGTTTGATTTGAAAGAGGTCAAAAGAAGTCCGAGCGGGGCCATTTATTTATCCGATGGATACATTAACGTCGCCTTGCTGGTCCCTCGAAGCGATGCAACTCCGCAGGGGCTTCATCACTTCGGATTTCAGGTGGACAGTATAGAGGCAACCCAGAAGCGGCTTCAGGAGATCAAACCCGATATTGAGATTCAGCAGCCTCACCCGGGAGTCACATTTGCCGAATATAAGCTGAAGGATCCGGAAGGCAACATTTTTGATATCTCCGAAAAAGGTTGGGAAGTCTGAGCTACTCAGGATTAGCGGATGAGGCTAAGATTAACCATCGCGTGCGGCGATTACGACCGTACGCATGCGTTGATTGATGGAACCGTAAAGCCAGACGGACTTGAACTAAACTGGCTTACAATTCCCCATCATGAGATGTGGACTCGTATACTCAATGATGGAGCATTCGATGCTTCCGAGCTTTCTTTCGCTTGGTATGTGATCGCGCGGACTCTGCACAAGCCGCTGATCGCGATTCCGGTCTTTCCCGCAAGAGCTTTCAGACATTCCTATATCTTCATAAATACAAATAGCGGAATTAGGGAACCCCGCGATCTGATGGGGAAACGAGTAGGCTTGGGAGAATTTCAGCAAACAGCAGCGGTAGCGGCGAGAGCCTTTCTTCAGCATGATCACGGTGTCGACTTGCGCAAGATCCGTTGGTTTACGTGGGGAAGGCAAAGTATGCCAATCGAGTGGCCTCAGTCTTTTGATATCCAGGAAATCTCCAGCCGGAAAGACCCGGATCAATTGTTAATTGACGGAGATCTCGATGCTCTGATATGCAGTTCACTATTTCCTTCCTTTGCCCGAGGGGTGCCGAACGTTAGGCGGCTATTCGAGAATTACAAAGACGTGGAGGCAGCCTATTTCAGAAAAACCGGGATTTTTCCCATCATGCACACGGTGGTGATGCGCGAGGAGCTGTGGAAACAGAATCCGTGGATTGCCACGAGCCTTTACAAAGCATTTCAGGAAGCCAAGAAGCTGGCTTATCAAAGGCTCAATGATTTGTCCCCGTATAAGATCAGCATGGTTTGGTTCAGAGAGCCCATGCAGGAGCAAAAAGAGGTCCTGGGTGATGACCCATGGTGCGATGGTTTGGAAAGAAACCGAAAAACGGTTGAGACACTAGTAGAGTATTTGTACGAACAGGAAATGATTAGCAACAAACCAACTGTGGAAGAACTCTTTGCCCCAAATGTATTGGCTTAAAAGGAACCCAGAGATTATTTGTCGGAGGAGGATCGTGCATGCGAACCAAATGGTTTCACGTATTAATCGTCGTTATTCTGTGTCAGTTGAGTTTCGTATCGGCCATTAAGGCCCAGGCGACGAAACTTAATGTAACAACTACCGGAGTATCTCCGACCAGCTTGGTGGCTTTTGTTGCCAAGGAAACGGGAATCTTTGCAAAAAATAGTCTTGACGTGCAGGTGATACGTGCCACTTCGAGCGTCTCGGTTCTAGGGTTAATTTCAGGCGATCTCTCCATCATTGAAGTAGCGGCCCCGACTGTTGTTACAAGCAACCTCAGGGGTTCGGACGTCGTTTACATTGCAGCCGGTGTTGTAACCTTGAACTATTGGTTAATGAGTTCGAAAGCAATCAAAACACCTGCTCAGCTAAAGGGCGGAGTCATAGGGTCGTCGGATCTAACTGGCTCCTCGTTTGTTGCGATCCAGTTTGCAGTACGGAAACTAGGCCTCAATCCCGATCAGGACGTTGCGATTATTCGGGCTGGCGGAACGCCGGAGCGTCTCGTCGCTTTGCGCACCGGCCGTATACAGGCAACTGTGCTGAATCCGCCAACAAACTTTATCGCCCAGAAGGAGGGATTTAACGTCCTGACCGACGTTACCGGAATGCCGTTTCAACATAATGGCGTAGTGACCACACGGAAATTTATCCGCGAGAACCCAGAGACAGTAAGGAAATATGTAAAAGCTCACGTTGAGGCAATTCACCTCATGAAGACTGATCGTGAAATGGGGATCAAAGTGCTGATGAAATTTTTAAAGGCCAAAGAGAGCGACAGAGAATTGGTCGAAAAGAGCTATAATGTTTCGATAGGAGAAGATGTGTATCCTCGGAAGCAATACCCGAGCCTCGCCGGGCTCAAGACCGTGCTCGATTCAATCGCCAAAGAAACACCTTCAGCAAAAGATGCTAAACCTGAAGATTTTGTTGATAACCGCTTTATCAAGGAACTGGATGAAAGTGGGTTTATCGATAGGCTTTACGCGGGGAAAAAGTGAGGTCGAGTTTCTATACACCTTATCGCGAGAACTGCTCGGATTCGATGATTTCGGTGGGTTTACCGAGAAAGTGACACGGAGCCTTTTTGAGGTCGATCGCGCGGAGATTCGGCATAGATCCTGGACACAGTTGCTATCTCCTAGGTCACCGATTTAAGTTTTCTGCCTGATGTACAGAAGTAAATGGGTTTTTCATTGCCGAGCAGATTACGCTTGTTAGGGCATACATCTATGAAGGCAGCGGGGTGGGAAAAATCATGAACTATGTGGTCGGTGTGGACATCGGTGGAACGTTTACGGATTGCGTGGTGGTGGACGAGGAGGGCAGAGTGACGATTGGCAAGTCGCTTTCCACGCCGACGGATTTTTCCCAGGGCGCGCTAAACTCCGCGGCCGATGCGGCTCACAATCTCGGCCTCAAAGACGCCGACGAGCTTTTGCACGGGACTCGCCTTTTTTTTCATGCTTGCACCATCGGCGACAACACGCTGATCACCCGAGCCGGCGCCAAAACCGGCTTGATCATGACCAAAGGTTTCGGCGACAGCCTGCACATCATGCGCGGCAAGGTTGCCGAAGGCCTGACGGAAAACGAGCTCGCGCACCGTTCCGCTCGGGACAAGCCCGAGCCGTTTGTGCCGCGCAAGCTCGTGGAAGAAGTCCCGGAGCGCATCGATTACAAAGGCGCTGAGCTGATTCGGCTTAACGTTTCGGCGGCCGAACAGGCGATTGATCGGCTGGTGGCCAAAGGGGTGGAGTCGGTCGCGGTCTGCTTTCTCTGGTCGATCGCCAACGATGCCCATGAAAAGCAGCTCGCCGCGATCTTGAAGAAAAAATATCCCAACTTGTTTTTCACGCTGTCCAGCGAGGTCGCGCCCTATCTCGGTGAGTATGAAAGATCGGCCACGACGGTATTCAACGCCTACATCGGGCCGAAGATTTCCAGCTACCTGCAAAATCTCCAGAGCGTTTTGAAGGACAAGGGACTGCGCCGGGAGCCCCTAATCATGCAGGCCTATGGCGGCGTATTGGGCATCGAAGCCACCTGCAAGAACGCCGTCGGGATCATCGAATCAGGTCCGGCGGCGGGCATTGTCGGTACGCGATTCTTGGGTGAGCATATCGGCGAGCGAAACATTCTTGCCACGGACATGGGCGGTACGACTTTCAAAGTCAGTCTGGTTCGCGATGGAGTGATCGAGCGCGATTACAAGCCGGTGATTCTCCGTTACAATATTTTATCGACCAAAATCTGGGTCGAATCCATCGGTGCCGGCGGCGGCAGCATCGCCTGGATCGATCCGGAGACCGGACTGCTCAAAGTCGGACCCCAGGGGGCCGGTGCAGCGCCAGGGCCGGTCTGCTACGCAGTGGGCGGCGAAGAGCCGACGGTGTCCGATGCCGATCTGGTGCTCGGCTATCTTAATGAAAATTATTTTCTCGGCGGCAGAATGAAGCTCAATAGACCGAAGACGCTGGCGGCCATGCGCGAGAAGATCGCCAAGCCGCTAAAAATGTCCGAAGTGGAGGCCGCCAGCGGGATTTATCGCATCGCCAATTCGCACATGAGCGATCTGATTCGCAGAGCGACCGTGGAAAAAGGTCATGATCCGAGAAACTTCGTGTTATTCGCGTTTGGTGGCGCCGCACCGGTGCATGCCAGCCGCTATGCGGCCGAGTTGGGAGTGCGCCAAGTCGTCATTCCACTGACCGCCTCGGTTCACGGCGCCACCGGACTGATAAGCTCCGATGTGGTTTATGAGTACGGCAAGTCGGACCATGTCGTCATACCGGTTGACCCGGCCCGGGTGAATGACAATTTTGCCGAACTCTTGCAGCGCGCCCTGAAAGATCTTAGCCGTGCTGGATTTTCGCCGGGCGACATTCAAGTGATGCGCAGCGTCGACATGCGCTATCGCTACCAGGTGCATGAGCTCAACGTGCCGTTTGCCGCTGGCTCGGCAGCGATCATTGACGCCGATATGGCGACGCTCTCCACGCTGTTTGACGACATGTACGAAAAGGCGTTCGGCCATGGGTCTGGCTATCGTGAAGCCGGCAAAGAGATCCTCACCTTCCGCCTCACGGCGGTAGGGTTGCTCAAGAAACCGGACATCAAGTCCGAACCAACGTCGAAAACCGATGGCGCTGCGGCGCTCAAGGGCCAGCGCGAGGTTTACTTCCAGGAAAACCGTAAGTTCGTTCCGACCCGGGTCTACGACTTCAACCAGCTCAAGCCGGGAACCGAATTCGCCGGACCTGCGATCATCGAAACTCCGGTCACCACCGTGGTTGTCAATCCCAACGATCGGGCCACCATGGATGGATACCGCAACATCAGAATTCACATAGGAGTCTAGCGATGGCTTTGAATCCAATCGTGACCACTGTCGACCCGATTACTTTCGAGATCCTGTCCCATCGGGTCTACCAGATCGCCAAGGAAATGGGTGCGACGCTGGAGCGCGTCGGCGGAACCGTCAATACCACGCAGATGCACGATTACATGGCGTCACTTTATCTAGCCAACGGCGATGTTTTGTGCGCTGGCGACGCCATGGGCTGGCATGTGGCGTGCGCCGGGGTTGCGGTCAAGCGGATTATCGAACGTTTCGAATCTGACGGCGGCATCCATCCCGGCGACATTTTTCTGCTCAACGATCCTTACGTGGCGGCAATCCATCAGTCCGATGTCTACATCGTTTCGCCGATCCATTTTAAGGGCAAGCTGATGGGTTGGAGCGCGACCTTCGTCCACGTGATGGATATTGGCGCCATGTCCCCTGGCGGTAATTCTCCCGACGCCACCGAGATCTGTCACGAAGGGATTCGGATTCCCAGCATCAAACTCGTCGAGCGCGG
>CAZPNB010000180.1:0-5996 GCA_964587305.1 uncultured Spirochaetales bacterium
CGCAGCGCGAGCGCCCCACCCCCGGTGCCGGCCGCCTCGATCAGCGCCGTCGTCTCGTCGCAGCGCAACACCCGCGGCAGCGTCCGGTCGACGCGCGGCGAGCCGACTCCCCGCACCGGGTCGTCCCGGAACGCGTTGCGCGCGCCGGCATGGCGCAACAGGCGCCGCGTCGCGACCAGCGCGCGCTTGCGGCTGCGCGCGGCGAGCCCGCGCGCGACGAGCGACGCCGAGAACCCGGCCAGGTGCGCGGGCGCGACGTCGCCGAGGCTGCTCACCGCCGCCGCGTCCAGAAAGCCGGCGAGCAGTGCCAGATCGCGTCCGTACGCCTCGATCGTGCGAGGCGACAAGCCGCGCTCGACGGCCGAATGCCGCAGAAAGGCGTCGATCGCGCTGCCGATCTCACGCGCCGGCTGCGGCACTGGCCTCGCCCGAGCGGATCGCGGCGAGCAGATCGCGGCGCAGCGCTTCGATGGCGCCCTCGTCGTGGATCTTCCGCCCGTCGCCGTCCTTGAGATAGAAGGTGTCGGTCACCTGGTCGAGCACCTTGCCGGCCTTCGAGATGTAGATCTCGTAGCCGTGCCCTGCGATCACCCGCGTGAGATCGTGGAGCAGGCCCAGGCGGTCGTTCGCCGCGACGTCCACGATCGTGTAGAAGTCGGACTCGCCGTTGGAGATCTCCACCACTTCGGGGCGCCTCGACGGCCCGGTCACGACGCCCAGCGGGAGGCCCCGGCGCCGCAACAGCTCGTCGACGCGGATCTCCCCGCGCAGCACGCGCTCCAGCGAGGCCAGGAACTCCCGCCAGACGACGTCGCGCGTCGCGTCGTCGCCGGCCGGCGTCGCCACCCGATAGATCTCGAGCGCCATCCCGGCGCGCGTCGTGTACACGTGGGCGCCGAGGATATTCATGTGGTGCGCGGTCAGCACGCCGGCCACGTTCGAGTACAGCGCGTGGACGTCGCGCGTATACACGATGAACTCGGTGAAATCGCCGCGCATCGCTTTGATGCCGTGCGCGAAGAGCTGATCCGGGAGAAGGGCCAAGGCGACCGACGCGTGCCGGGCGATCTGCGTCGGCGTGTGCGCGATGAAGTAGCGCTGCGGCATCCTGTCGAAGTAGTCGGCGATCACCGCGTCGTCGGTGCGCTGCCGCCGCAGCTCCTCGGTTGCCGCGGCGCGCCGCGTCTCGATGCGGCGCTCGAACAGCTCCGTCGCCCGCTCGGTGTCGTCGGCGCCCGTCTCGAGCAGCTCGCTCGTCCTCTCGAACAACTCCTGGAGCAGATCGCCCTTCCACTCGGTCCAGGCCTTCTTCGACGACGCGCGGATGTCGACCACCGTGAGCAGGTACAACAGGCGCAGCCGGCTGCGGTTGCCGACCGTACGCGCGAACTCGAGCACCAGGCGTGGGTCGGACAGATCGCGCCGCTGCGCGATGTGCGACATCACCAGATGCTCCTGAACCAGGAACTCCACCGAGTCGACCAGCTCCGGGTTCGCACCCATCCGCTCGAGACCCGCGCGCGCCCGCACCGCGCCCTTCGGCGAGTGGTCGCCGCCGAGGCCCTTGCCGACGTCGTGCAAGAGACACCCGAGGATCAGCGGCAACAGATCGTCGACGTCCCGCACCAATTGCGTCAGCGCCGGCAGCTCCTTCTCGAAGTCGCCCTTCCACAACCGCCGCAGCTCCTCGACCAGGAAGATCGAGTGCACGTCGACCGTGTAGGTGTGGTACATCACGTGCTGCCAGCGGCAGACGATGTGCTCCCACTCGGGCAGGAACCGGCCGAGGATGCCCACCTCGTTCATCGTCGTCAGCGTTCGTGTCACGCGCCGTTCTGCGCTCAGGATCTCGAAGAAGGTGGACACCGCCTCGGGGCTCGCGCGGTAGGCGTCGTCGATCAGATCGAGATTCTCGCGGACGAGGCGCCGCGCCTTGCGCGTCAGTGGAACGTCGTGGCGCTGCGCGACCGAGAACGTGCGCAACAGCAACAGCGGCTCGCGGCGCAGCTGGAGCGCGTGCGGGATCTCGAGCTGTCCGTCGACGATCCGCAGGCCCTGCTCGACGTCGCGCACCCGGCGCCGGCGCGGCTTCTGGCGCACGCGAGCGAGGCACTGTTCCATCACCATCGACGATGAATTGAGCACGTTGCGCGCGTGCCGGTAGTAGTCGCCCATCAGCTGCTCGACCGGAAGGTCATCGGGCCCGTCCGCCTCGCAGCCGAACGCGTTCGCGATGTGCTCCTGGAGATCGAAGCTCATCTGATCGTGCTTGCGGCCGGCGAACAGGTGCATCTCGTTGCGCACGCGCCACTGGAACTCGAGCGCCGCGAGCATGTCGGTCATCTCCTGATGAGTCAACAGGCCCTGGTGGAGAAAGTCGCTGCGACTGCGCGCGCCGGGCAGTGCAGCCTGCATCGCCCAATACGCTGCGTGATAGTCGCGGAGCCCCCCGGCGCCCTCCTTGACGTTGGGCTGTAGCAGGTACAGCGAGTCGCCGTAGCGGTTGTGGCGCTGGTGCATCGCGTCGATCTGGGCGGTGATGAAGGCCTCGGGCTTGGCGAGCAACCGCGCCTGGACCAGGCGCGTGAACTGGTGGAACAGGATGCCGCTGCCCGCCAGGAAGCGCGGCGCCAACAGCGACGTGCACACGGTCACGTCCTTCTGCGCGAGCTTGATCGTGTCGGTGAGGGTGCGGGTGGCGCCGCCGACGGTCACCTGCGCGTCCCACAGCCACGTCTGGAGCCGCTCGGCGACCGCCTTCACGTACGGCGTCACCGTGTCGCGGTACAGGCACAAGAGATCCACGTCGGAGTGGATGCTCATCTCGCGGCGCGCATAGCCTCCGACGGCGACCACGCAGAACTCACTCGGGCCTTCGCCACCCCCGTGGAGATACTGCGCCTCGGAGAGCTCGAAGAGGCGCCGGACCAGCGCGTCGATCAGGTCCGCGTGCGTCTCGTTCAGCTCGCGGCCGCTGCCGCCGGCGGCGTGACGCTCGCGCAGGTGCGCGCGCGACGCGTTGAGGAAGCTGCGCGCCGCGAGCGGCACGTCGTTCGGACGCGTGGCGAGGCCCAGGCTGGTCAGCACGTCGGACGGGTTCACGGCAGGCCCCGCGCGGCGACATCGGCGCTCGCCTCGCGATAGTCGGCCAGCCCCTCGGCGATCCGCTCCGCCAGCGCGTCGACGTAGCGATCATCGCGCAGGCGCTTCGCTTCATCGCTGTGGGTCACGAATCCGGACTCCACCAGGACCGAGGGCATGCTCGACAGGAACAGCACGTAGAAGGGCCCCTTCTTGACGCCCAGATCGGTGACGGGCCGGTACTGTACCGGTAGGCCGCTCACCAGCTCGTGCTGGATGTGCTCGGCGAGCCGCCGCGAGTGGGGCGAGACCTCCGACACGCGCAGCTTCGCGAGCGTGCGCTGCAGCGCGTTCACCTGTGAACGCGACACGCCGTTCTCGCGCGCCGCAACCGTCAGGCTGTGGCGCTCGTGGTTCTCGTCGAGGTAGTAGGTCTCGATGCCGCATGCCGCGCGGCGGCGCGCGGCGTTCGCGTGCAGCGACACGAACAGGTCGCCGCGCGACGCCTCGGCGATCGCGGTGCGCTCCTCCAGCCCGAGCGTGCGGTCGCCGTTGCGGGTCATCACCACCTGGAAGCCGCGCTGCTCCAGCTTGGGTTGGAGCGCGAGTGCGAGGCGCAGCGTGACGTCCTTCTCGCGCAGGCCTCCGACCCCGATCGCGCCCGGGTCGTGGCCCCCGTGTCCGGCGTCGAGCACCACCATCTGTGGCGTGCGGAGCCCGGTCGGCAGGCGCGGGGCGTCGGGCACCGGACCCCCGGGCGCGCGCCGCGCCTCGCGCGCGTCCGGCCGCGCGCCGTACACGTCGATCACGAGACGATCGGGGTGCGTGAGCAAGAGGATCCGATGGCGCGCGTAGGTCTGGAGGTCGAGCACGACGCGCACATCGGTGAGCGTGTTCTGGCCGATCCGCACGTCGCGCAGCAGGCCGTCGCCGACCGGCAGGCCTGCCGCCAGGCGGGTGCCGACCCAGACACCCCCGAGGTCGAGGTAGAGTCGCTCCGGCCGGTCCTGCGCCGCGGCCAGCATCCGCGGCGACGCCTTGATCGCCACCTCACCGGACAACTCGACCACCACCCGCGTGTAATCCGGGTAGGACCAGTGGCGGACCGCGATCACGTCGTCGAGACCCGAAGGACGGTCGGCGCCGAGCAGCGCCGCGCCCAGCGCGGCGAGCCAGCCGATCGCGCGGCGCGGCGTCACGATGGCTCCTCTTCGCGCAGCGCCGCCTGCCAGCGGGCCAGAGCCGCCAACGCGTCGAGCGGCCTCGTCTCGTCCACGCGCAGCTCGCGCAGCGCATCGAGCACCGCACGCTCGCGCGGATCGCGTGCGGCCTCGCCGAACAGCGCGAGCTGCGCCGCGGCCGGGTCGAGCGCCGGCTCGGCCGCGTCGGCGGCCAGCCGCGGTCGCCCGCGCGCGTCGAGCTCGCCGCCTTCGAGGTTGGCGAGGATCACGCGTGCGCGCCGGATCACCGCGTCGGGCAGGCCGGCGAGCCGCGCGACCTGGATCCCGTAGGAGCGGCTCGCGCCGCCCTCGACCAGCCGGCGCAGGAACACGACCTCGTCGTTCCACTCGCGGGCCGCGAAGTGGGCATTCGCGACGCGCGGCTTGGTGCGCGCCAGGTCGGTCAGCTCGTGGTAGTGGGTCGCGAACAGCGTGCGCGCGCCCAGACCCTTTGTATCGTGCAGATACTCGGCCACCGCCCACGCGATCGAGAGCCCGTCGAACGTGCTCGTGCCGCGCCCGATCTCGTCGAGGATGATCAGGCTGCGCGGCGACGCATGCGCCAGGATGTCCGCGGTCTCGCGCATCTCGACCATGAACGTCGACTCACCCCGCGCCAGCCGGTCGCTGGCCCCCACGCGGGTGAACACCCGGTCCACCACCCCCACCCGCGCGCTCTCGGCGGGAACATAGGAGCCGATCTGCGCCAGCAACACGATCAGGGCCACCTGTCGCAGGTAGGTGCTCTTCCCGGACATGTTGGGACCGGTCAGCACCAGCACCTGGCGCGACGCGGGGTCGAGGTCGGCGTCGTTCGGTACGAAAGCCTCGTCGCCGCGCAGCGCCAACAGCGGCTCGATCACCGGGTGGCGCCCGGCGCGGATCTCGAGGCACCGGCTCGCGTCGACCTGTGGTCGCGTCCAGCCGTCGCGCCGCGCCACCTCCGCCAGCGAGGCGAGCGCGTCGATCTCGGCCACCGCCTCCGCGGCCTGCGCGATCTCCGCCGCGGCCTCGAGCGCCGATCGGCGCAGCCGCTCGAAGATCTCGCGCTCCAGCGCAGCGGCCCGCGAGGAAGCGCCGCGCACCTGCTGCTCGATCTCGCGCAGCCGCGGCGTCGCGAAGCGCTCCGCATTGGCGAGCGTCTGCCTGCGCTCGTAGTCGGCGGGCACCCGCTCGAGGTTCGCCTTGGTCACCTCGATTCCATAGCCATGGACCGGGTGGAAGCGGATTTTGAGCGTCGCGATCCCGGTCCGTGCGCGCTCCTCGGCCTCCAGCCCTGCGATCCACTCGCGGCCCTTGTGAACCGCCTCGCGCAGGCCGTCCAGCTCGGAGTGGACGCCGGCCCGCACGTAGCCGGTCTCGAGCGCACCGCGCGAGCCGCGCGGCAGCGGGCGGACCTCGTCCTCGAGCGACAGGCGCAACAGCTCCGCCACGCGCGGCACCGAGCGCGGCGCCGGAAGTGCTTCGGGCAGCGCGTCGCCGAACCACTCTTCCTCGCCCGTCCGATCTTCGCTCGGCTCCACCTCGCCGCGCGCGGAGGACCGATTGCCGAACGCCGCCTCGAGCCCCGGCAGCGCCTCGAGCGACCCGCGCAGCGCGGCCAGGTCGGGCGGGCCCGCGCCCGGACGCGCCGTCTTCGCGAACAGGCGCTCGAGATCGCGCACCGGGCGCAGCGCCTCGCGCACCCGGGAGCGC
>CAZPNB010000181.1:0-10804 GCA_964587305.1 uncultured Spirochaetales bacterium
CGAGTCGCGGCGTCTCGAGCGGCTCGATCTCCCCAGCGCGCCGCAGCGCCTGACGGGCGCGCTCGGGATCATCGGCTCGCTCGCGGGCCATGGATGCCACGTGCAGCCAGATCTCGCGCCGACGGCGCGGGTTTGCCGAACCGAGAACCTCGACCTCGCTCTCGTAGAGATCGAGCGCGCCGCGCCAGTCCTCCATCGCCTCGAGCAGCCGTTCGAGCGCTCGCAGCGCGGCGAAGTCCGAGGCGTTCGCTTCGAGTGCGGCCGCGTAGTAGCGGCTGGCGCGAGTGGTCGATTGCAGGCGGTGCCAGTGGAGATCTCCGAGCGCGCGGAGCAGGGCGCCTCGATCGGTGGCGTCGAGACCCGCAGCGCTCTCGAGCTCACGCTCGAGCGCATCCGTGACATCTCGCCAGCGACCCAGTCGCTCGGCGGTGCGGCGCAGGCCGCGCAACGCGTCGAGGTTCGACGGCGCGCACTCCAGCGCCTTGCGGTAGGCGTCCTGGGCGGCGGACGTCCGATGCAGCGTTTCCTCGCGGATCAGGGCGAGCTCGAGCCATTCCGGCGCATCGCCGCCAACGCGCTCGAGCCGGTGGGCCATGCGACGCTCGAGCTCGACGGGGTTCTCTTCGGTCCGCAACAGGCGCAGGCACGCCATCTCGATCCGGTCGAGGGTTTCACGACCGAGCAGCTCCACGTCACCGGCGTCGAGCAGCGCGCGCAGGTGCGCGAGGGCGGCATCGGGCCGCACCAGCTCTTCGTCGTAGGCGAAGGCGAGCTCCCGGCGCAGCTCGCGCCGGCGATCGTCGAAGACCGGGGCTGGATCGAGCGCCGCGAGCTCCTCCTCGGCATGCCGGGCCCAGGAACCCGTACGACCGGCGCTGCGTTCCGCTGCTGCCAGCGCCCGCAGGATCTCGATCCCGGCTGCGCCGCCGGCGGGCACCAGCTTGCGCGCAGCCTCCCAGTGTCGGACGGCCGCGTCCGGAGACGCCAGCTCGGTCGAATAGAGCAGAGCGAGCTCGCGGTGCAGAGCGAGGTCGGGCCCGGACAGCGCGAGCAGCGCCTCGATGGACGTCGCGCGTTGCGTGTGCAACCCGAGCTCGCGCTCCAGCGACTCCCGGATGCGAAGGGCCTCGGGAGCTGGGCCAGCATCGGCAAGCGCGGATAGCGCACGTCCGGTCGCACCCGCGGCGCGCAGTAGCGCGGCGCGCTCGAGGTGGCAGCGCTGCCGCTCTTCGGACAGATCGGAGGCATCCGCCTCCGCGCGGAGCGCCCGCAACAGAGCTTCCTCGTGCCCCAGCGCGCGATGTGCGGCGGAGATTCGCCTCTGCACGTCCGAGCAGCCCGGCCTCTCGCGGCGCAATCGCTCGAGCCAGGGCAGCGCCGCCTCCGGAGAGATCTGCTCCCAGGCCACGCGCGCGGAGCGGTCGATGAGATCGGCGCGATCGGAAGGCGGGCTCTGCCGCACGAGTCTCGCGCGGCAGTCGAGCCATTCGCTCCAACGCTGCTCACGCTCGAGGAGGTCGCTCAGCACGGAAAGCAGCTCACTGGCCTGGCCCCCGCTGGGATCGGCGTCCAGCGCTGCGCGATAGCTGTCGATCGCATCGCTGTTGCGCGCGAGCGGTCCTGCGAGCAATCGCGCCCTTCGGACGTGCCATTCCGCCGACTCGTAGTCCGAGCGAGACACGGCGATTCGCGCGTCCAGGATCGCCAGCGCGTCTTCCGGGCGCCCGAGGGACTCGGCGATCTGCACCGCGGCTTCGACGGTGCCGCGGTGGCGCGGTGCGAGCTGGAGCACGCGGCGCGCATGCACGAGCGCGTTCTCGGGGTGGGTCGCGCGCAGGCGCTCGACCAGCTCGAGGCGGACCGGAATCTCCGCCGTCCCGGCCAGATGCCGCAGCTCGGACTCCAACAGCTTCACCAGAGGCTCGATTCGCCCCATCGCCCGGTACAGCTCGCGGAGCGAAGCCTCGATCGCGCGGTCGCCTGGGCGTTCGATCAGCACTCGTCGATAGGCGTCGGCGGCCTCCCGCGGCTGGTTGCTGCTCAGGTGGACATCGCCCATACGCACCAGCCAGTTGGCGCGCTCCGCCGGCTCTTGACTCGCGGCCGTCGCCTTCCGACACAGGTCGAGCAGATCTGCGCTGTAGCCGCCGCGCTGATAGGCGGCAGCCAGCGGCTCGGCGATGATGGCGTCGGGTCCGACCTCTCCGAGAGCCACCTCGAGTGCCGAGATCGCACCCTCGAGGTCGTCCATGCGCGCTTCGCGGACGTGGGCAATCTGGAGTCTCAGCGCGGTCCGGCGGTTCGTCGCGAGAGGGTCAGCGCCGGTCGTGGCATCGATCGACGCCAGGCGAGTCTCCAGCAGACGGATCACATCCTCGAAGCGCGCCTCGTCCTCGTACGCGTTCACGAGGAACTGAGCGGCCGCATTGTGCGACGGGCAGAGCTCGAAGACCCGCTCGTAGTGGAGGCGCGCAGCCGCGGGTCGCGGGAGCCGCTCCTGGTAGATCTCGGCCAGACGCGCCCGAAGATCGAGCTCCCGGCCGTGATCGGGCCCATTGGCGAGCAGGGCCTCGAGCGCGCGGACCCAGTCCTCGACCCGGCCCTCCCGCTCGTAATATCGGGCCAGTTTCTGCCAGACGTCGTCCCGCTCGGGCGTCAGTGAGATGACGCGTTCGAGGTGTTCGATCTCTGCTGCTTCGTCATCGAGGCGATCCGCACACAATCGCGCCAGGCGCTCGTGCAGGCGCGCGTCCTCGACGTCCGAGTGCCGGCCGAGTCGCCGGAGCAGATGATCTCGAAGCGCGGACCAGCGCTCCAGGCGCTCGAGGATCTGTTCGCATCGCCGCTCCGCGTCGCGCAGGACCTCCGGCGCGTCGCTGGCGGCGGCGAGGCGAGCGAAGATGGCCAGCGCGTCTTCGGGGCGGTCCTGCAGCTCATCCAGCAAGACCGCGCGCTCCAGCGCGAAGCGGCCCTTGTCGGCCGGATCCGTCGCACGCGCTTCCTGATCCTCCAGGAAGGCGACGAGCCCAGCGGCATCCACGCTCGAACGGAGCGCGCGCTCGACGCCCGCACGGGCTTCACGCGACTCCGGAGCGTGCGCGAGGACTCGCCGATACACCGCTGCGGCGTCCTCGGGGCGCTGGAGCGGATCGAGCAGGATCGCTGCGCGGCGCAGATCGAGCGCCACGGCCTCGGCGGTTCCGGGGTCATGGCCCGCGGTACGTCGCGCGAGGCGCTCCTCGAGCTCCTCGTGCCGGAGCATGCTCAGCAGCAGCTCGTCGAGCTGCTCGGAGACTTCGCCGCTCGCCCCGTCCTCCGCTTCCACTCGGCTCAACACGGCGATCGCACTCGTGATGTCGTCGCGTTGCTCGTGGATCCGGGCGAGCTCGAGCCGAGTCTCGAGCCGCTTTGCCGCCGGCTGCCGCTCCGCGAGCTGTTCGAGCGCGGCGATCAATTCTGCGACGCGGCCCAGGACGCGGAGCGCTTCGGTACGCCCCGCGAGCGCAATCAGGTCACTCGGATCGAGCTCGAGTGCCCTCGCGAATGCCCGCTCGGCATCTTCGTGGCGGTCCAGCGCTGCGTACAGCGCAGCGATATGTTGTCGGTTGGCGAGCTGTTCAGTGGGCTCGAGCAGCGGATCGAGCGCCTCGAGAGTCACGGCCAGGCGTGGCTCTTGTCCGGGTCGGTCGTGCAGTCGAGCGAGCGCGCGCAGCGCGTCGGGCTCCTCGGGAGCGACGGCGATCCAGCGCTGGACCCAGTGCAGCGCCTGATCGGGGGTTCCGAGTCGCGCGTGCAGGCGCTCGATCTCGCGAATCAGCTCGCCCAGCCGTTCGCGATCGTTCGTCACGAGCGCTTCCCGCTCGTATGCGGCGAGCGCGCTCCGCGCACCGGGCGAGACACCCGAGCCCGGGTCGGGGCGTCCACCGACCTTGGCGCGCAGTCGGACGAGCGCGTCTGCGACGCCGATCGCCTCCGCGTCGAGTGCATGAGCCCGCTCGAACGCCTCGAGCGCAGCATCGGGATCGAACAGCTGCGATTCGTGCAGAGCACCGAGCCGGGCGAGCCGCGCCGCACAGAGCTTCGGTTCCCCGGTGGAGAGTGCGATCCGCCGCTCGAGCACATCGGCGAGATCGGCATGGCGTCCCAGCTTCGCCAGAAGCAGGGCGAGCGCGTCGACGACGACGACGTTCTCGGGGTCACGGGTCGTCGCGCGTTGCAGGTAGTGCAGCGCACGATGCGTGGCACCCAGCTTGGCGTGCAGCGAGGCGGTTTCGACCAGCACATCGATCGGCGTGTCCTCGCCGCGCATTCGGATCACGTGCTCGAGCTGCTCGAGCTGCTCGAGCAGCCGGCGGTTGTCGCCGCTATCGCGCGCGAGCTCGCGGAGCATCAGCCAGTGCTCCGGGTCGTCGGGCGCCGCCTCGACTCCGCGCGAATTCCACTCCCGCGCGGCCGCCGGGTTGTGAAGCTCCCGATGCTCGATCCGAGCGAGGTCGAGCGCGATCTCGGCGCGCTCCGATCCCGACTCGGCGATCGCGAAGCGGCGCGCCTGGAGCAGAGCCAGCAGCACCCAGTCGCGGGACGCACGCGCGTGTCGGGTCAACGCGGTCAATGCAGTCGGGTGGTAGGGGTCGCAGAGCAGCGCGCGGCGGCGAAGGGCAAGTGCTTCATCGGCCCGTCCGGACGCAGCCGGCGCGATCTCGGCCTGAAGGAGCAGCGCATCTGCGCGCTCGCGGCGGTTCGTCGCGAGCGTCACTTCGGCCCACGGGCGGGCTCGCCGCCGCCGGCTTCCGGAGGGCTCGGCCTCCCCGGTCGGGTTGCCATCGGCGGGCGGGCGGGCTTCTTCCGGGTCGTTCATCGGGAGCGCCAAGTCCCCGCCTCCAAATCGAAAAGCGTTCTCCCTCTCATCGTCCGGAGGCGTTCGGGGCTTGACGTGGATCGCGTTTGGCCCGATCGGCGATTCATGTTCCGTTTCGGTAACTTACACACGCAGTTCCGGCTCGGGTGCCGGGGCGCCAGTGCGTGCTGCGCCAGCGCGCGTGATCGCCACTACGGAACCCACACCTTGCCCGACGAAGCAGAGCGCGACCCGAGTTCCCCCCCCGCGGCTGGCTCACGCCCGCCGCTGCCGCGCGCCGAGCGGCGCCGCCGCGTGCGCGAGCTCTGGATCGGCCTGGTCCTGATCGCCGCGGTCAGCGCTCTCTTGCTGCTGCCGTCGATCACCGGTCTCACGCAAGGCGTCGGTGACAGCGGGCTGTTCCTGTTCCTGAACGCGATCACCGTGATCCTGATCCTGATCTTCGGCTTCCTGGTGACCCGCAACTTCTGGAAGCTCGTCGGTGAGCGGCGGCGCGGGATCCTCGGCTCACATCTGAACCTGAAGTTCGTCGCCGCGTTCGTCTTGATCGCGCTGGTGACGACGTCGGGGCTCTTCTTCGTCTCCGCCTTCTTCATCACGCAATCGATCGACAAGTGGTTCAGCGTGCAGGTCGATCGCGCGCTCGAAGAGAGCGGCGAGGTCGCCGAGAGCTACTACGAGTCGACGGCTCGCAACGCGATGTTCTACGGGTCGCGGATCGCCGAGCGCGTCACGGCCGAACGGCTCCTGCGCGGGGACGCTCAGGCCGATCTCGAAGCGCTCGTGCAGGTGAAGCAGCGCGAGTACAACCTCGGCGTCGTCGAGATCTTCAGCGCCACCGGCGAGGAGCTGGTGAGCGGAATCAATCCCGAGATTTCGGCAGCGATCTTTTCGCGACCCGACAGCGACCTGGTGCGCGCCGCACTCCGCGGCGAAGCGGGATGGCACGTCGATGAGGTCGGAAGCGGAGACGTCGTGCGCGGCGCCGTGCCGATCGACGCGGCGCTCGAGGGCGGGAAGCCGATCGGCGCGGTGGTCGTGAACGTCTTGATCCCGTTTTCGCAGGCCCGCAAGGTGGCGAGCATCCGCTCCACGCTCGACGCCTACCGCCAGCTCCAGCCCACGGCAGGCCACATCCGCGGCGCATACCTGCTCGAGCTGCTGCTTGCCTTCAGTGTCGTGTTGATGCTCGCGCTGTGGATGGGCTTCCGGCTCGCAAAGGGGGTCACGGGACCGATCCGCGCGCTCGCCGAGGGCACCGCGGAGGTGGCACGCGGCAACCTCGACGTCTCGGTGCAGGCCACGAGCGACGATGAGATCGGCTTCCTGGTGAAGTCGTTCAACCAGATGATCCGAGATCTGCGAGAGGCGCGGAGCGGGATCGAGCGCTCCGCAACCGAGCTCGAACGCCGGCGACGGTACATGGAGATCGTGCTCGGCACGGTCGGCGCGGGCGTCGTGTCGGTGGACGCAGAGGGGCGCATCAGCACGATCAATCCCTCCGCGCAGCGCTTCCTTGGGATTGCAGCGGGCACGGGTCTGTTGGGCCAGAGACTCGCCGAGGTCGTCCACAGGCCCGAGCTGACCGGGGTGATCGAAGAGCTGTCAAGCGCGCTGCGTCCCGGCGTGCGGGAGAGCATCCGTCGCCAGGTCCAGGTGCCGCTCGACGACGATATGGCGACCTTGTTCGTGACGCTGACGGTCATGCACGACGAAGCGGGCGAGGCGCTCGGCACCGTCGTCGTGTTCGACGACTACACGCAGCTCGTGAAGGTCCAACGGATGGCGGCATGGCGTGAGGTGGCGCGCCGGATCGCGCATGAGATCAAGAATCCGCTCACGCCGATCCAGCTTTCTGCCCAGCGGCTCCGCCGCCGCTTCGCCGACCAGTTCACCGGAAATCCCGAGGGCAAGAAGATCTTCGAGGAGTGCGTCGACGCGATCACGAGCCAGGTGGAGACGCTGAAGGTCCTGGTGGATGAGTTCCAGAACTTCGCGCGGCTGCCGGCGGCTCAACCCCAACCCGACGACTTGAACCGGATCGTCGCGGAAGCGATGGCGAGCTACGCCGGGATCGATGACGTCGCGTTCGAGACCGACCTCGATCCCAATCTCCCGACGGTGGACGTCGATCGCGAGCAGATGCGACGAGCGCTGACGAACTTGATCGACAACGCGGTCGCGGCGGTGAGGCGCCGCCTCGCGCGCGGGGACATGGCGCAGCCGGGCCTCGTGACCCTTCGCAGCGCACACGACCCGCTGCTTCAGAGCGTACGCATCGAGGTGGCCGACGATGGCATCGGCATCCCGCAACAGGATCGCCGCCGCGTCTTCGAGCCCTACTTCTCGACCAAGGATCGTGGCACCGGCCTGGGCTTGGCGATCGTCTCGCGGATCGTGGCGGACCACCACGGTTATATCCGCGTGCAGCAGAACGAGCCTCGCGGTGCGCGTTTCGTGGTCGAGCTACCCGTGTCGCGGATCGACAGCGACCGGGGCGCGGTTTCCGGTGAGCCCTCGCTCGGGAGCGGCCGTTGAGCCGGATCCTGGTCGTCGACGACGAGGACGGGATACGGCGCTCGCTCGCGGGCATCCTGTCCGACGAGGGCTTCGACTCCACACCGGCCCGCGACGGCGAGGAGGCACTCACTTCGATCGCGATCGATGGCTTGCCGGACCTCGTGCTGCTCGACATTGCGATGCCGGGGCGCGACGGGGTGGAGATCCTCGTCGAGCTGCGTGAACGCTGGCCAGCGTTGCCGGTGGTGATGATGAGCGGCCACGGAACCGTCGAGACCGCCGTGCGCACCACGAAGCACGGTGCCTACGATTTCATCGAGAAACCGCTGTCGATCGACAAGGTGCTGTTGACGATCCAGCACGCGCTCGAGCAGTCGCGGCTGGCACGCGAGAACCGCGCGTTGCGCGCCGAAACGCTGCGCGCCCACGAGATCATCGGCCAGTCGCCGGAGGTGGTTGATCTGGTGAAACAGATCGACGTGGCGGCCCCGAGCAACGGATGGGTGCTGATCACCGGCGAGAACGGGACCGGGAAGGAGCTGGTCGCGCGCCAGATCCACGCCCGCAGCAGGCGCTGCGACGCGCCGTTCGTGGAGGTCAACTGTGCGGCGATACCCGACGAGCTGATCGAATCGGAGCTCTTCGGTCACGAGAAGGGCGCCTTCACCGGAGCGGTGGGCCAGAAGATCGGCAAGTTCTCGCTGGCCCACGGCGGCACGATCTTCCTCGACGAAGTTGCCGACATGAGCTTGATGACCCAGGCGAAGGTGTTGCGCATCCTGCAGGAGCAGCGCTTCTCGCGCGTCGGAGGCACCGAGACTCTGGACGTGGACGTGCGCGTGATCGCCGCCACCAACAAGATTCTGGAGGCCCTGATCGAGCAGGGGCGTTTTCGCGAGGATCTCTACTACCGGCTGAACGTGATTCCCTTCCGCGTACCGGCGCTGCGCGAGCGCGCGGGTGACGTGCCGATGCTCGCACGCGAGTTCACTGGTGAGTTCTGCGCCGAGGCGGGGGTCAAGGTCAAGAGGATCACGGCGCGAGCGATGCGCTCGATGCAGGGCCACAGCTGGCCCGGCAATGTGCGCGAGCTGCGCAACCTGATCGAGCGCCTCGTGATCATGACTCCGGGGTCGACCATCGACATCGAGGATCTGCCCGACGTGATCCGCTCGGGTTCCGGCATCGGGTCGGAGGCGCCGACTCTCGAGGAGGCTCGGCGGGCCTTCGAGCGCGAGTTCCTGAGCGCACGACTCGCCGAGCACGGCTGGAACATCTCGCGGACGGCCGAGGCGATCGGGATCGCCCGAGAGAGCCTCTCGCGAAAGATCAAGGCCTATGGGATCGAGGTGGAACGGGGATGAGCCATCCGGTGGCTCACGCACCGATTCGCGGCGTGGGTCGCGTCGTGTCGCGGCTCGATGACGGCGGCGCCAACCGGCGATTGGTCCTCGCGGTTCCGCGCTGGCCCGGCTGCGAGCCAGGACAGTTCGTGATGTTGTCGCCCGGCGCGCTCGGATCGGTGGCCCGCTACGACCCGCTGCTGCCGCGACCGATGGCGGTGTATCGCACACGGATCGGCGATGGCGAGCCGCAGATCGAGATCCTGTTCAAGGTGCACGGTCGGGGCACCGCGCTGCTGGCCGAGCTCGAGCCGGGCTCTCGAGTCGGGCTGGTCGGCCCACTGGGCACTCCGTTTCCGGATCCACCGCCGGGCGATCGCGCGCTGGTCGTTGCGGGCGGCACCGGCATCGCCTCGGTGTACCTGCTGTCGGTCGGGCTGCGTGCCCGTGGCATCCCGGTGAAGGTGCTGCTGGGCGCGCGCACGGCTCGGGATCTGATGGGCGAGACCGACTTCACGGCGTCTGCGCTCGACCTGGTCGTTGCGACCGAGGATGGCACGCGCGGGGAGCGCGGTCTCGTCACGAACCTGTTGATCGAGGATCTCTCGCGCGACGGTCGCGCCTGCATCTACGCCTGCGGACCCACTCCGATGATGGCAGCGACCGCCGAGATCGCGTCGCAGCACGGCGCTACGTGCTGGGTATCGCTCGAGAACCCGATGGCCTGCGGTTTCGGCGTGTGTCTCGGCTGTGCGGCGCCGCTCCGGAACGGAGGTTTCGCATTGGTGTGCCGCGACGGGCCGGTACTGCCTGCGCACGCGATCGCATGGGAGTCGCTCGCGTGAACAGCCGCGTCGACACTCGCGTGAATCTCGGCGGCATCGCACTGCGAAACCCCGTGCTCACCGCCTCGGGAACGTTCGGTTACGGCACCGAGTTCGCGCCGTTCCTCGATCTGACGCGGATCGGCGGCTTCGTCGCGAAGAGCCTCACGCTCGAGCCGAGACACGGCAATCCGCCGGCGCGAATCGCAGAGGCGCCGGCGGGGATGCTCAATGCGATCAGCCTCGAGAACGTCGGCGTCGATGCCTTCGTGCGCGAGAAGCTCCCCGCTCTGCCCAGCGGCGTCACGGTGATCGCCAGCGTGTTCGAGACCGAGACCGATCGCTATGCCGAAGTCGCGAAGCGCCTGACCGGAGTGCCGCGCGTCGCGGGTCTGGAGGTCAACGCCTCGTGTCCCCACGTGAAGAGCGGCGGCATCGAGTTCGGGCAGAACCCGGCGTTGCTGCGCCAGCTGGTGGGCGCCGTGCGGCGCGCCACGCGGCTGCCCGTGCTCGTCAAGCTATCGCCGAACGTCACGGACATCACCGAGATGGCCCGCGTATGCGAGGGGGAGGGCGCGGACGGGATCTCGCTGATCAACTCCGTGCAAGCGCTCGAGGTCGACGTGGAGACCCGGCGTCCGGTGCTGTCGAACGTGTTGGGCGGCCTCTCCGGTCCCGCGATCCGTCCGATCGCGCTGCGGATGGTGTGGCAGGCGAGCCGCGCGGTGAAGATCCCGATCTGTGGCATGGGCGGCATCACCAACGCCCTGGACGCGGTCAAGTTCCTGCTGTGCGGAGCCACGGCGGTCCAGGTCGGGACGCAGAACTATCTCGAGCCCGGCATTGGCGGCGAGATCGCGGACGGTCTCGTGGCCTACGCCGAACGCCACGGGATTGCGCGTCTGGCCGACCTGTCGGGTGCGCTCGAAATCCGCGCCAATCGCTAGCAAGCCCGGCGCAGCCGCGCGCCGTCTCCCCCGTCGACGTATCCGAGATTCCAGATCACGTTCGGCCCTGCCGCGCCCACCCGCGGGAACGGACCGCCACGCCAGAGAAGGGACGCCACGCCAGCAACCAGCGCGGCGAGTGTGGACCAGAACGCGAGACGCCTCGTCACCGCGACAGCTCTGCCAGCGCTGGGGGCTCGCGCCAAGCACCCGACCGGCCACTTGGGTGGGAGACGAGAGGCCGGAGCCACGCGTGCCTTCCGGTACCTCCCGGGTCCTGGAACGGATCCCACCGGATCTACTGCACCCCCG
>CAZPNB010000182.1:0-2823 GCA_964587305.1 uncultured Spirochaetales bacterium
CACCATCACCGGACCCCAGATGTGCACCGCCGCCGCCTGGCGATCCATGCTGCCCGGGTCCTGTTGCTCCACGGGCAGCGTGTGCTGCCTTGCGCGGGCGAAGCGCTCGCGCACCAGCGCGCGGAACGCCGCAAACGGCAGCGCGGCCAGACAACGCGTCGCCACCGGGTCGCCCTGCGAAGACCAGTCGGCGACCTCGCGCGCGACGAAGCGGCAGCCGCCGCTGCCGCTCGCGCTGCAGCTCGTCTCCACGGCCAGCAGATCGGCATCGAACGCGCCCGTCAGCCAGCCGGAGGTATAGCCGGCGCTCAGATAGCAGACGGTCTCGGCGCCGGCGCCGAGCGCGGAGAGGTGGGCTTCTGCCTCGTGGTGGTCGGGCCACGCGCCCTCGACCCAGATCGCGCCCGGGGCCTCGCGCACGTCGCGCGAACGGCACGGCATCCGCAGCGGCAACGCGATCGGCGCGCCGTGTACGCCGGGGCGCGCGTCGGCAGTGGCGGCCAGCGCGCGCGTAATGTCCTGGAGCCCGTGCAGGAACCCCATCTGAAGCAGTGTCGCGATCGCCGCTTCCGGAGCGAGCGAGCGCGCGAGCTCGGCGTGCAGCGTCGCCAGGAACGAAGCGTCCAGCAGCACGCGTGAGTCGCGCTCGAGTACCGCTTCGGGATCGAACCCGATCTCGGGGACGGCCGCGGGCGCGCCGTCGCGGGGGGTTGTCATGCGTGGATCGCTCAGTCCTGGATGAAGGAGTAGATGTCGAATTTCTGGTCGCGTTGGATGAACGACTCGCCCTCGCGCTCGATCAGGCGCAGGAACGGCCCCGTCACCTTCGGGTCGAACTGCGAGCCGGTGAACTTGTAGATCTCCGACACGACGGCCTCGAGCCCGAGCGCCTTGCGATACGGGCGATCGCTGGTCATCGCCTCGACGGTGTCAGCGACCAGGATGATCCGGCTGGGCAGCGGGATCTGGTCGCCCGAGAGCCGATCCGGGTAGCCCCGGCTCGAGCCGTCGTACCACTCGTGGTGATGGCGGACGCAGGGCGCGACGTCGCGCAGGAACTCGACCGGCTCGAGGATCCGATAGCCGATCTCGGGATGCTCCTTGATCTCGTCGTACTCCTCGGGCGTCAGCCGCGCCGGCTTGGTGATCACCGCGTCGCGCACGCCGATCTTGCCGACGTCGTGGAGCAAGCCCGCGATGTACACGCGCTCGATCACATCCTTCGGGAAGCTCATCTCGCGCGCGATCTTCGATGCGTACACGCCCACCCGTTCGGAGTGGCCGCGCGTGTAGGAGTCCTTCGCGTCGACCGCCTCGGAGAGTGTCCGGATCGTCTGCACGTACGCCGTGCGCAGCTGCTGGTGCTTCTCGCCGAGCTGCTTGGTGCGGTCGCGGACCTTGCCCTCCAGGTTCCGGTTCATGTCCTGGAGCTTGAAGTTCTGCTCGCGGGTGACGTGGTTCAGCCGGGTGATCTCGCCCTTGAGGTCGGCGTGGTCGAAGGCCTGGCGCAGCGTGGCGCGCAGCTCGTCGTCGTTCCACGGCTTGGTGATCAGCCGGTAGATCTCACCGCGGTTGATCGCGTCGACCGCGACTTTCATCTCGGTGTAGCCGGTCAGCATCATGCGGACGATGTCCGGCTGGCGCTCGCGCACCTGCGCCAGGAAGTCGACGCCGGACATCTCGGGCATCCGCTGGTCGGTCACCACCACCTGGGTGGGGTGCTTCTCGAGCAGCTCGAGCGCCTCCGACGCGCGGTGAGCGCACAGGACGTTCATGTCCTCAACGCGCAGCAGGCGTTGGAGAGCCTTGAGGATGTTGACCTCGTCGTCGACGAAGAGGACGGTGTGTTCGTGTCGCATCGGGGGGCTCCGCTGTGGTGCGGCACGCGTGTACCGCACGCGGAGCCACTTCAAGACACATGCCAAACGCGGTTCGCCGCGCGCAATCCGAATCCGGGCGAGGCGTTAGGGCGCGAGTCGCGCGTGGCAGTGGGGAGCGCGCGATTCCCGGATTCGGGACGCCCGCGGTGCCGCAGCCGCAGCGCGTGCGCAAGTTGCTCCGCTGCTGCGCGCGCGCGTGCTCCGCGGCGGCCGGCAACCGGCGCGCGAGGTACGGTCGCGGTGACGGGAATCGGCGGGTTTGCGCGGGCTGCTGGCTCGCGCGCCAGCAACGCGGCCGCAGCGGAGTCCCGGGATCGGGACGTCCCGGATTCGGGACTCCTGCCTCGCAGGCTCGGGTATGCTCGGCGCACTTCGACCGACGGAGCTCCCATGTCTGGGCGTCTGACCCGCCACCCGACCCGCCCCGAGATCTCGCTCTTGGACGGGCGATTCTATGCGGACGACCCCCATTCGCACTTCTCGTGGATGCGGGAGAACGCGCCGGTGTATTGGGACGACGTGGGCCAGGTGTGGGGCATTACCCGGCACGACGACCTGCAGGCGGTGTCGAAGGATTCGGAGACGTTCTGCAACCGCCACGGAATGCGACCCGATGCGCCGGCGATCCCGTCGATGATCAACTTCGACGGCGAGTACCACAAGCGGCGCCGGAACCTGGTCAACCGCGGCTTCACGCCGCGCCGCGTCGCGAACCACGAGCCGAAGATCCGCGGCATCTGCGCGAGCCTGATCGAGAGTGCGAGACAGAAGGGGCGGGTGGACTTCGTCAGCGAGGTCGCTGCGCCGCTGCCGATGATCGTGATCGGCGACATGCTCTGATCATCGAGCTTGGCATCCGGATCTCCGCCGAGCGCGACACCCTCCATTTGATGGAGACCATCCTGCTCGCAGCCAAGGAATTGACCAATGCCGATGGCGGGAC
>CAZPNB010000183.1:0-3060 GCA_964587305.1 uncultured Spirochaetales bacterium
CAATCAAGTTTTTTCCGTGAATGAGAAAGATTGTGAGGTTCTTGTGAGTGAATGGGCCAGAGAAACGGTAGTCACCCGCTTGCATCCCGGTATCTTGTCCAGGGCCGCCTTCGTCCTTGCTTGACGACTCACTCCGCACATGAGCGCTAATAAGCACCCCTAACGGGACCGCAACTGCTAATAAGACCACCGCGATGGTCATAACAAATGTCTGTTTCATAGTCGTACTCCTCGGGTAGAGCCGGGCTGGACGAACAGCGTAGGCTGAAGGACCCAACATGCTGCAGTACCAGCGCTCAGCAAAATGATGTTGACGCGGGGAGACGACTCATTCGAAGCGGGAGACCACTTATTTGACGCAGGTTTCTTCGCACACGAACACCTGACCTTCGCAGACGAAGCCTTTCCAACGAAGCCCTGCTGGTTTCGGGGAGACCAATTGTCTTGCAGTTTTAGAACGGTGATGGGGAGTCTTCTTGCGTTTGGACGGGCCCCCGGCCCAAAGCGTTGCCAGACTCACTGTAAGGGGGCAGAAAAGGTCCTTTGATGAAACGTTTTCACCATCCCCATCACATACAGTGGATGTCTAGAAAAGGAGATTAAGACGAGGAGGTGCCACGGGGACGGCAGATTACGCGTCTTGATCTTGGTTGCGGCAGAGCCGCAAAAGAAGCTCTTTGATTTGCTGCATTATTAAATGAGGCGACACGGACAGGCCGCGCCACCCGGTGACGGTAGAAAAGCAATCCGAACGGATAGCCAACTAAGCTTTCGGATAGCTTGTGGAGTCAATACATCCCGCACACTACTTTCGTGGTCTTGCCGCACCAACAATTCGATTGCGCATCCCTAAAAGACTTAGCGTAGGGGAGTCGAGGATTTGAAAGGAAAATCAGAGCGCGGCACGCTGATTCCCTGATTCTTGTAGGTAATCATCACCGGACGAATGAAAAACCTGCGCCGGTGTCGCGTCATCAATTGAAATCCCTTCCCGCAGGTAAGATCTTTTTCGCGCAATTCAGTCGATTCAGAGTCGACGGTTGCGCAAGGCCAACCGCGGCAAACTCTTAGTTCACTGAGACGCCGCGCTACGAGAAAGAGCGGTCTGAATGCGCGGCCGATATGCCAAGAGGTCTTTGAAATCAATCGGCCAGAATTAGCATTAGAAATAGATGAGGAGTTTCGAGAGGTAGAAGGATTCCTTTGAGTTACCAGAGAAACCACACGCGACATCGCCGGGAGCGCAGGCAAGCGGGGTCCCCATCGGGGCAGCCCCGATGGGGACCCCGCTTGCAATAACTGGAGGAAAAAAAATGCAGGGATTAGATCTATTAGATTCAAGATCTCATTTCATTCCGCAATCCGGCAAAACGATTGATGTTCCGCATTTGAGCCGAAACCTTTACGGCACTGTGCAGCAAGAGGTGGATCTTGGCGTTCAAGCCCTAAAACGTGAAAGCGCCGATATGGCGGTCACTCTGTTTCAAAGCGCGCTTCAGAAGTTGACGATTGAGCAGCCGTTTTACGACCATCTGGTTCACAACCTGCTCTTAAGCTATAAGCTTCTGATCGAAAAACTACTGAAGAAGGGCGACACGTCCACGGCGCTGGATTTTCTGCGTGCGGCGCTGCGGCTGGAGATACAGGGCGACATGGCTGAGGATTCCACCTTCCCCCGTAGATTCGCCGGTGCCTTCCAGAGCCTCGGGATCGTTTTCTTCCAAAACAGCCTGAATAAAGAAAGCGTCTTGTGCTGCCGAAAAGCGATCTCGGTCTATCCCAGCCCCGGCTCCTACGTAAATCTGACAAATTCGCTGGCGGCTACAGGCCAGCGGGCCATACTTTCGGATTTTACGACGGAGATAACGCCGGAGCAGCTTGGACGGCATCTTTTTATTGCCTGCGTGCCGAAGAGCGCCTCGACATTTCTCAAGAATCTTCTGGTGAATGTGACTGGCTACCGCGATCTTTTCACGGTCTACGCGCCTGGGCAGAGTGAACATGAGATTTACCTGCCCACGCTTCGAGAGTTTGCTCATCTTGATACCGTTACGCAGCAGCACTGTCGGGCATCGGACGCGAATGTTCACCTGATGCAGGCCTTCGGCATCCGTCCGGTGGTGCTGGTTCGCAATATCTTCGATTCCGTGATGAGCCTGCTTGATTTCTATAACAAAGGCGCGTTTCAGACATCGTATTTCCGGGCCGATTGGCACGCTTTAGATGAAGAAATGAAGATTGATCTGCTCATAGAAAACGTAATTCCCTGGTATTTCCAGTTTGTTGCATCCTGGGACTTGGCTGAAAAGCAGAAGCGGCTCGAAGTCCATTGGCTCAGCTACGAAGACCTGGTCGCTGACAAACCTTCGAGCGTTCTAAAGGTGCTCGAGTTTTACGGCCTCGGAGCATCGCGGCGAGGCGTTGAGCAAAGAATTGGGGAAATCGAATCGGAAGAACGAAAGATACGCTTCAACAAGGGAGTAACGGGACGAGGCAAATCAGGTCTTAACGATCGGCAAAAAGAGCAGATACGCCGGCTGACACGATATTACCCGTCGACAGATTTTGGCCGGATAGGGTTGTAATTTGAGGAGGAAAAGAAAATGAAAGCCAAAACAGCGAACCAGACACGACTGGATATTCTTGGCAATGGCGATCAGTCATCAGATCAAGAAATCTTAACCGCAACGTTAAAGCAGTGGCGGCAAAAATTGGGTTATTGTTCAATTTTTGCGGCAATCCCTGCGATGTTGGTCTCGCACGTACCAGGAGCGCGAGCCGACGATGCGAAAAAACCGGAAGTGAGCGTCGCCGGACGGACCACGAGGCTTCTTGAGAGGCTGAATAAAAGCTGTAGTACACCGGCATTGCTGAAACGGCAAAGCGAGTATCTCCTGCCTCATCAGAAGGGCAGCTTCGATATGCTGGCAGCGCTTGGTGGAACCGATGACTGTCCGGGCCGCACCATTCCGGGGGGAACCTATACCGCCGCGGCGCCTTATATTGATTCCAGCGATACGACCGGGGCAAACAATACAGTTAGCCGCGCTCACAACTTTT
>CAZPNB010000184.1:0-5250 GCA_964587305.1 uncultured Spirochaetales bacterium
CGGCGGTTGGATGCCGACGGATTCAGCATCGGCTCCCATACGGCGACCCATCCGATTTTACCGGAGATTGATGAAGATGCCGCCGCTTGCGAAATCGGCGATTCAAAACGCTGCATCGAAGACCGCCTCGGCATCCCGGTGCATTTTTTCGCATACCCTTACGGACGATTCGATCGACGCATTCGAGACTTGGTGCAAGAGTCCGGCTACCAGGCGGCGTGCTCGACGCGAGCCGGTTTCAACGGCCATCAAGTCGATCGGTTTGCTTTACGGCGCTTGGATATCTATGGCACGGACTTGCTTTCGACATTTGGGCGGAATTTACTATTTGGCGAAAACCAAATGGATCTGGGTCGATTGGCGAAGTATTACGTGCGACGTTGCGCCGCTCGATTCGCCATCAAGTGAAAGCCACATGCATTTAACGGTTATTATTTGCACCTACAACCGTTGTGAGGGGCTTAGGACATGCTTGGCGGATTTGCGAGAGCAGTCCGCGGACCGCGACATTGACTGGGAAGTCCTGGTGGTCGACAACAATTCTACAGATTCGACTCATGATGTGCTGCAAACGTTGAGCCGGGATTTCCCGCGTCCGCTCCATTGGGTCAAAGAAACCAAGCAGGGTTTATCCCACGCCAGAAACCGCGGCGTTCTCGAAGCCAGCGGCCGTTATGTGGTCTTCACCGAGGACGACGTGCGAATCGATCGTTCGTGGGTCACATCGATCTGCGAGACGTTTGCGAAAAGCTCTTGCGACGCGGTAGCTGGCCGGATCGAGCTCTTTTGGACTGCACCGAGGCCGCGATGGCTGACCGATGAGCTGCTCGGTTTTCTCGGTTATCTAGACTACGGCGAGGAACGGGCATTGACCGAGGATACACCGTTTTTTGGCGGCAATATGGCATTCGCCAGATCGGTCTTCGAAAAAATTGGCATGTTCGATCCGAACCTTGGGCGTCAAGGTCGAAAACTTATTGGCGGGGAAGAAATCGACCTTTATAAGCGATTTCTAGCTGCCGGTATGCGAGCATTTTATCAGCCGAAGGCGATCGTCCACCACATCATTGATTCGCGCCGGTTGCGAAAAGGTTACTTCAGAAATTTGCACTACCATCAGGGCAAGGTGCGAGGCGACGCATTTGTTCTCGGTCAGGGTAGATCAATCGCCGGCGTTCCGCTTTTTATGTTTCCACAATTTGGCCGTAGTGTTTCCCTGTTTTTTCAAGCGGCATGGCGTCATGGCGCGGATCGTTCTCTGAGAATGGAAATGAACGTCTGGTACTTCGTCGGATTCATCATGGGGTGCGTTGAACGAAGATTCGGGCGAGCGGATCTCCTGCCAATATGAAGAGTGTAAGCGTCATCATTCCCTCTTACAACTCACCATACCTCTCGGAGGCCATCGAAAGTGTTTTCCGCCAGACCCACGGTGCAACAGAAATCATCGTCGTTGATGGTTCTCCAGAGGTGACGCTAGACCAAATTGAGGACTGTTTCGGCCGCATACAGCATATTCCGCAACTTCCCCGTGGCGTGTCCCACGCACGCAACGCGGGTATTGTCGCCGCTCAAGGGGATTATGTTGCGTTACTTGATGCGGATGACCTTTGGCTTCCGGATAAATTGCATACCCAACTCTTATTGCTGGAGCGTTATCCTGCGGCGGGATTTTGTTTCTCGACGACATGGAATCTCCTTGATGTCGAGGACTGCGCCATTCCCAGCGAACCTTATTGCCCCCGTGAGCTTCGTTCCTGGATTCAGTCAAAAGGGCAGGCGAATGGCGCGGTCCATGGAGATGTTTATGAGTTGCTTTTATCGGTCAACTGCGTGGCTACCTCGTCGGTGGTTGCGAGAAAAACAGCAATGGTTAATGTGGGACTCTTTGACGAATCACTAAAGAATGGCGAGGACTATGATTTCTGGCTGAGGCTTGCGTCTGCGTTTTCCGCGATCTATGTCTGCGAACCGACCTGTCGGTACCGCGTGCATCCTGACGGGTTGTCCGGTACTTGGAGCTCACGCTCGGAATTGTTCTACAGGGCCAACTTACGAGTTTTGGAAAAACATCTCGCGAATGTTCCATCAGTAATGGTTCGCAAGGCACTTTCTCGGTCATTGGCTGATTTTGCTAACTTTCAGCTCAAATCGGCGCAGCTCACCGAGGCTAAAAGGACGGCGCTCCAAAGTCTTCGGGTACGACCGAATCTTAAAGCCACCCAAACATATATCGAGGCGGCTTTTCCTAAAGCCTCTTCTCTTGCGGTTGACCTTCTTCGCGGCGGTCGAGCTTGATGAGCGGTAATCCCCTGGTCAGTGTCGTTTGTCCAGCTTATAACTGCGCTCAATTCATCGCGCCCGCTCTGGAAAGCGTGTTCGCGCAAACCTTTCATCCCATTGAGGTCATTGTCGTTGACGATGGCTCGACCGATTCAACTCCAGAACTCATTAAGAGCTACCGCGAAGTGTGTTACCTGCGCCAAGTGAATAGCGGACCGTCCGCGGCGCGCAATAGCGGCATTCGTGCCGCGCGCGGCGAATACGTCGCCTTTCTCGATCTTGACGATCTTTGGATCCCTGAGAAATTATCCAATCAAGTGGCGGCTCTCGAATCTTGCCCGGAAGCAGGTCTCGCTTTCTCAGACATGAGCTTGTTTTCCAATGGTGGGAGCGAAGAATTGACCATGTTTCAAAAATACCGATTAACCGCCGAATACTTCGGTCATGAACGGCTGATTGATCGCGCGGTGGCCAAACTGGTGACCATGAACTTTATTCCGACATCATCGGTGGTGGCGCGTAAAACCGCATTGACTCAGGCCGGTGGCTTCGACGAGCAATTTCGCAAATCTGAAGATTGGGACCTGTGGCTGCGCATGGCACTCCGTTACCCGATTATCTATTCCCCTGAGCTGCTAACCTTGAAACGAGTGCACGAAGTCAATACTTCGCGAGATTCCGAAGGTATGAACGTGGCCTCTTTGCAGGTTTTAGAAAAACTCAAACGAGACCATCAAGAACTTTTAGAGGAACTCGGCGTCGATATTAAAAGCGTGTTACGAGACGGCTACCGCAATCTCGGCTATTTCTACCTACGCCAGATTTCATTAGCCGAAGCGCGCCGGGCTTTAGGGCAGAGTCTTTCGCTCGGCTTTCAATCGCGCGCGTTGGTCTACTTTCTTTCGACGTTTCTTGGCCGCGGCTTGGTTGGATCGCTGGTGCGCGCAAGAGGCTAATTGACTTGCTGTTCAACGGCGAAGCGATATTTGGCGTGGTTGATTTCTCCGGTCAGTCCCAGGCGGCGCGGTGCCAAGCGGAAAGGCTTGCTCGGCGGGCCACTGAGCTAGGCGTGTATTCCGGCTATACGATTTTCGGCGCTGCGGCATTGGGTTGGATTAGCCACAAAGTTGACGGAGACCAAAGCGACGCGCCAGCCCACAATGCTAAATTACCTGTGGTTGTCGCCGGTGAGCTTTTAACCTTAGCGCCGCCGCGATGTGAACCTTCCATGCCCGGCAAGCAATACGATTGGCTTATTGACGGTTTTCAAACGGGCGGAAACGAATTCCTGACTCAATTAGATGGCACCTTTGCGCTCGCGCTGTGGCAGGAACGCGAGCAGAGACTTACTTTGATGACCGATCGATGCGGCGACGGAAAACTCTTTTTCCAGAAAGACGCTGATCGACTGTTGTTCAGCTCCTGGTTGAAACTGCTTGGCGGCCCGCATCAAGAGATCGACAGGGAATCGGTCCATGAGTTCCTGCGCTTTCTCTACATTACGCCGCCTCGAACTATCTACCGCGGAATTCATCGTATCGAACCTGGAAAATTCCTCAGCGTGTCTCTTGGTGCGATGGAATCATCCGCGCTTGAGCCCATGAATGCAGATCCAACCGAACCCGCTCGGGTAGATGGCGCCGAGGAATCTTTACAAGAGTTTCAAACCCTTTTCGAAACCTCAATCCGCCGACGAATTGGCGCCCGTCGCGTCGGCGTGTTTCTCAGTAGCGGCGTGGATTCCGCGACATTACTGGCGGGATGTGACCAGGTAAATCCGGGACAGGTCGAAGCCTTCACCGTAGGATTTGACTCGGTCGAGCTCGACGAATCTAACGCGGCCCGCGCTTTTGCCAACTGTTTGCATGTGCCCCACACGACTCTGCGATTCAATTTCAGTGATTATCATTCGGCATTCGAAAATATGTCACGGGAATTTGACCAGCCGTTTGCCGACCCAGCTTGCTTACCCTTGACCTGTGCCGCCAATGCGGCACGAGAGCGAGTCGATGTCATTAGCGACGGCTCCGGCAGCGATGGACTCTTCGGCGCGGAGATTCCGCGCCACCTCCAATTTTCCCTCGATGTCTCCGCCAAGCTCCCCAGGGCGGCGCGTAAATCGATTGGCGCGTTGATCAAGCGGGCTGATTTTCTCGATCTGCGCTCCTACGCCATGCTTTTTGATTTTGACGATCCGGAGGAGCTGTTCGTCACCTGGTCCGGTTGGAGCAAGCGGGACTTGGAAGAATTGTCGGGTGGGCCGGTCAGTTTCGACAAATGCGGCTTTTACCGTGCCTTTAGAGCGCAAATGCACGCCAACCCTCAACAGCGGTATGATGCCGTCGGCGTGTTTCCTCCCGACGACGCGCGCTTCGAAGCGGCGGCCATGGTTAATCTTCCCATCGAGCTGCCGTATCACGACATCGATCTCGGCAATTTTATCCGGCGCTTGCCGCAAGCGCTGCGATTTCAAGATGGGGTAACCAAGATTTTGCTCCGGCAGCTTTTCGCCAAGTACTATTTCGAGTACAACGAAATCCTCAAAAAACGTTACTTCACATTTCCGCTGCACTGGTTCATAGCCGAGCAAGATTACGCTTTGGTTCGGCGCTTCCTATCAGCGGAGTGTCTGACGCGCCATGCTCTGGTCGACCCGCGCCGCGTTGCCCGCTGGAGAGATCGCTACTTGGCCGGCGATCGAGCGCTGCTGTTCAAGATCTGGAGTCTCTTGGTCCTGCATGGCTGGTTGGAGTCACGAAGTTAGGATGCTCATGAAGGCACCCGGTAACATTCGAATTTGCGCCTTCTCTTATTACTTTCCACCGCATTTCAGCGGTGCGGGTCTGCAAACTCTGACCCTGGCGAAGGAGTTGTCGAAGCGAGGCCTACATTATTTCTTTGTCACGGTGGATAACACCGGATTGCCGCGGCGCGACAACTATCAGGGGTTCGATATTTACCGAATTA
>CAZPNB010000185.1:0-2693 GCA_964587305.1 uncultured Spirochaetales bacterium
CGCCCACATCAGCCTCAGCGCTGCCAAGGCATTCGATCCAGACGCGGAGATCGGCGACGAGATCGGCGTGAAGGTCGACACGTCGAGCTTCGGCCGCATCCTGGCACAGACCGCGAAGCAGGTGATCATCCAGCGTATCCGCGAAGCGGAGCGGGACACGGTCTACGAGGAGTACAAGGACCGCGCTCACGAGATCGTCAACGGCGTCGTCCGGCGCTTCGAGAAGGGCGCCATCATCGTGGACCTGGGTCGGGCCGAGGCCGTGATCCCGCCCAAAGAGCAGGTGCCGCGCGAGAACTACCGGCCCAACGATCGGATCCGCGCCTACGTCGTGGAGGTGAACAAGAACACCAAGGGATCGCAGATCGTGCTGTCGCGCACTTGTCTCGAGATGTTGACGAAGCTGTTCGAGCAGGAGGTGCCCGAGATCTACGAGGGGATCGTCACGATCCAGGCCGCCGCTCGCGAGCCCGGCGGTCGCTCGAAGATCGCGGTGGCGTCGCGCGCCAGCGATGTCGACCCGGTCGGGGCCTGCGTCGGCATGAAGGGGAGTCGCGTGCAGGCCGTGGTGCAGGAGCTGCGCGGCGAACGGATCGACATCGTGCCGTGGAGCTCGGATCCCGCGCGCTACGTCTGCTCTGCTCTTTCTCCGGCTGCCGTGTCGAAGGTCATCATCGACGATGCTCAGCGCTCGATGGACGTGATCGTCCCCGACGACCAGCTCTCGCTCGCGATCGGACGCAAGGGGCAGAACGTGCGCCTCGCCGTCCAGCTCACCGGGTGGCGCATCGACATCAAGAGCGAGTCGAAGATGCGCGAGCTCGCGCGGTGGCTCTCGGAGGCGGTCTCGGTAGTCGATGGCTGCGGCGACGCCGACGCCGAGTTGCTGCTCCAGCAGGGCATCACGTCGCTCGAGGATCTGGCGCACTGCGAGATCGACATGCTGACCCAGATGCCTGGCATCGATGAGGCCGGCGCCGGGGCGATCCGCAAGCGCGCGGCAGAGCTCGCGTTGCAGAAGCGGCGGCAGGAAGAAGAGGCGGCCCGACGCGAGGCCGAAGCGACGGCGGCGGCCGCCGCGGGTGACGACCCAACCCCGGCGGGCCGCTAGGAATCCTGCAGCGAAGCGGCCGCTCGGCGGCCGACCCGAAAGGCGGAATGGCGAACATCAGGGCGTACAAGCTGGCGGAGGAGCGCGGGATCGACCGAGCCGAGATCGTCGATCGCGCGGCGGAAGCCGGCATCGAGATCAAGAGCCCGATGGCCGCGATCGACGACGAGACCGCCGCGCAGCTCCGCGAGAAGCTCGGCCAGCCCAGTGAGCCCACCCGGGTCGTCACCGAGCGGCGAGTGCAGCAATCCGGCGGAGCCGCCGTGATTCGCCGCCGCATGAAGGCAGCGCCCGAGGCGCCTCCGGCAGAGCTGGTGTCGGACGAGTCTGTCGATCTGCCGGGACTCGATCCGATCGCCGCCGAGCGAGCGGTGCCTGTTCCGGACCGGCCGCAGATCGCGCCCGAGGAACCGCCGGTCCGGGTCCCCGAGCCGGAGCCGCTCCCGCAGCGGATCGCGGTCGAACGAGAAGAGAGCCCGCGGCCGACAGCCGGTGGCGGGCGTTCTGCCCCGGAGACGACGGACCGGTCCCAGCCCGATCGCTCGGGACGCCAGCGCAAGCTGGTGCGAGAGGTCGTGAACCTGCGCGAGCAGGAACGGCTCGCCCGGCAGGCGACCGGAAGGGCACCGCTGCGCCGCCAAGTGACCGTCGATCCGCGCACCGCGACGTCGCCGCGGCGCAAGCGCCGCGACGCGCTGAATCGGCCCGCCGCGGCGGGGACATCATCGCCGGATCAACGGCGTGTCCTGCGGATCGAAGGCAGCATCTCTGTCGGAGAGCTGGCCCGTCATCTCGGATCCAAGGCCCCCGAGGTGCAGCGGCGCCTGATGGCGCTCGGCACGATGGTCTCGATCAACCACGTGATCGATGTGGAGACGGCCACCAAGGTGGCCACCGAGTTCGGCTTCGACGTGCAGGACACCGGCTTCAAGGAGCAGGCGTTCTTCGAGCAAGCGGATCCGGCGCATGAAGAAGCGCGGGAGGCGCGACCGCCGGTGGTCACCGTCATGGGCCACGTCGATCACGGCAAGACTTCCCTGCTCGACGCGATTCGCCACGCCAACGTGGTGGCGGGCGAGGCGGGTGGCATCACGCAGCACATCGGTGCCTACCGCGCACGGGTAGGCGATTCCACGATCACGTTCATCGACACGCCGGGTCACGCCGCGTTCACCGAGATGCGAGCGCGAGGCGCGGCGGCGACCGACTTGGTGATCCTCGTGGTCGCCGCGACCGAAGGGGCGATGCCGCAGACCGTCGAGGCGATCGAGCACGCGAAGGCGGCGAATGTTCCGATCGTCGTAGCGATCAACAAGTGCGACCTGCCGGGAGCGAATCCGCAGCAGGTCCGCCAGCGCCTGATGGAGCACGGACTCGTCGCCGAGGAGTTCGGCGGAGACACGATCAGCGCAGAGGTATCGGCCACCAAGCGCACCGGCATCGACAAGCTGCTCGAGCTCGTGCTGCTCCAGGCCGAGCTGCTCGAGCTGCGGGCCGATCCTGTGCAGCGCGCCTCGGGGATCGTGCTCGAGGCGGGCCTCGACAAGGGCAAGGGGCCGGTGGCGACCGTGCTGGTGCGGGG
>CAZPNB010000186.1:0-7222 GCA_964587305.1 uncultured Spirochaetales bacterium
CTGACCCTCAGACTGCCAGCCTGATGCTCTCCCAGCTGAGCTACAGCCCCACGAGCTTCGCAAGCTAACCCCCGCGGTATCGACTGTCAAAGCGCGCGTCGCGTTGCTGGGGTGTCGAGATCGAGCGTGTTACCTTGGCTCGCCGTCCTGCCGGAGTGGCGGAATTGGCATACGCAGGGCCCTCAAAAGGCCCCGGTCGCAAGGCCATGTGGGTTCGAGTCCCACCTCCGGCACCGGGCACGAGACTCCCGCCAAACCAATGAACGCCTTCGCCGCTTCCATAGCGCTCGCCGCGCTGCTGCTCACCTCGGTGGTCGCGGCGCGCGCGGTCGCACAGGGTCGCGAGTTCGCCGGACAGGTGGTGCAGATCGGCGGCGGCACGTTGGTGGTCGAAGATCGCCGCGGCGAGCGCGCGAGCTTCGAGCGCGGCACCAAGACGGTGGTCGAGGGGAAGAGCGGCTGGGACGCGCTCGCGAGCGGCGACTCGGTGATCGTGAAATGGCAGCTCGGCAACGGACCGCGGATCGCGTATCGGGTGACCGTGCTGGGATCCGGCGGAGGGCGCTGATGGCCCCGTTCCCGGCCGATCCGCCGCTCCGTCCCGATCAGTACGACCGCTACCGGCGCCACCTGATCCTCCCCGAGATCGGTCTCGACGGGCAGCGCGCGCTGCTCCGTGCGCGCGTGCTGCTGATCGGCGCAGGGGGGCTCGGCTGCCCGACGGCGCAATACCTCGCGGCCGCGGGCGTCGGCACGCTCGGGATCGTCGACTTCGACCGCGTCGACGCTTCCAACCTGCACCGACAAGTGCTCTACGGAACGGCCGACGTCGGACGGCTGAAGGTGGACGTGGCGGGCGAGCGGATCGCGGCGATGAACCCCGACGTGTCGGTCGAGCGCCACCCGCTGCGGGTCGCCCCGGAAAACGCGCTCGCGCTGTTCGCCGAGTACGACGTGATCGTCGACGGCACCGACAACTTTCCCACCCGCTATCTCACCAACGATGCCTGTGTTCTGCTGGGCCGACCGAACGTGCACGGCTCGATCTTTCGTTTCGATGGGCAGGCGACCGTATTCGACGCGCGCCACGGGCCCTGTTACCGCTGCCTCTACCCGGAGCCGCCGCCGCCCGGCGCGGTGCCGTCGTGCGCCGAAGGCGGCGTGCTCGGCGTGCTGCCGGGTCTGGTCGCACTGATCCAGGCCACCGAGACGATCAAGATCGTCACCGGCGCCGGCGACCCGCTCTACGGCCGACTGCTGCAGGTCGACGCGCTGCGGATGGAGTTTTCCGAGTTCCGCGTCAAGAAGGACGCCGGCTGCCCGATCTGCGGCACGTCGCCGTCGATCCGCGAGCTGATCGACTACGAGGGCTTCTGCGGGATCTCCGCCGAGGCGCCGCCTGCGGTCGCGGAGGTGAGCGCGCACGCGGTGCACGCGCGGCGTGCGGCCGGCGAGGACCTGCTGCTGCTCGACGTGCGCGAGCCGGACGAGGTGGAGACCGCGAGCATCGACGGGACCCTGCGCATTCCGCTCGCCAGCCTGGGCGCGCGGATCGAAGAGCTGGCCGCCTGGCGCACGCGTCCGGTGGTCGTGCACTGTCACCACGGGGGCCGCAGTGCTTCGGCGTGCGCGCGGCTGGTCGCGGAGGGGTTCACGCGGGTCGAGAACCTGGCGGGCGGGATCGAGGCATGGTCGCTGACCGTCGATCCCGACGTGCCGCGCTACTGAGAGGATTCGATGGCGAGCGCGAAAATTCCCGGACCGCTCGAGCGCAGGCACCTGGTCGAGAAGGAGCTGCCGCCGGCACAGGCGCTGGCGATCGCGGAGGCTTATCTCGAGCAGGACCGCTGCGTCGAGGCCGTCGATTTCCTGGCGCTCGCCGAAGCGACCGAAAGGCTGGCGCTGCTGCGCGGGCGCGCGATCCAGCAGGGCGACGCATTCCTGTTGCGCACGGTGGCCGTCGCCGAGGAGCGGCCGCCGACCCGCGACGACTGGCAGCGACTGGCCGAGGCGGCCGACGCTCGCGGCCTCGAGCGTTATGCGAAAGAGGCACGACGCCAGGCCGACCGGGGCGACGATTGAGCCACGACGCGCGCGGCAGCCCGCGCGCGATCCGGATCGAGAACGCCCGCTCTCACAATCTCCGCGGTGTGAGCTGTCGGATTCCGCTCGGGTCGCTCTCGGTGATCACCGGCGTCAGCGGGTCGGGGAAGTCCACGCTGGCCTTCGACACCCTCTATGCCGAGGGTCAGCGCCGCTACGTCACATCGCTCTCGACCTACGCGCGTCAGTTCCTCGAGCGCCTGCCGCGACCGGAGGTCGACTTCATCTCCGACCTTCCGCCGGCGATCGCGATCGAGCGGCGCAATCGCGTCACCAACGCGCGCTCCACGGTGGGCACCGCCACCGAGATCGTGGATCTCCTGCGGCTGCTCTACGCCCACGCGGGCGAGACGCGGTGCCCCGACTGCGATCGCCGCGTCGAGCCGGGCGGCGTCGCGGCGGTGGCCAGCCGGGTCGCGCGGCGCTTCGCGGGCCGCCGCATCCACGTCACCGCGCCGGTATCGCAGCCCGAGGGTCCGGGGGCGGATACCGCGTACGACGGACTGGTTCGCGAGGGCTACACGCGGCTGCTCGGATCCGACGGCGAGCTGACCGACTTGACCGAGCCGGCGGGTCGGCGCAGCGCGAGCCAAGGTGCGCGCCTGGTGATGGATCGGCTCGTGGCGAGTGACGGGCAGGGCGCGTCGGCGCGGCTCTGCGAGGCGGTGGAGCGGGCGTTCCGCTTCGGCTCCGGCGAGTGCTGGGTGGTCGCCGGTGACGGCGAGCAGGCGCGCTTCCGCGACGGCTTCGCCTGCGACGGCTGCGGGCGCAGCTTCCCGGAGCCGTCGCCGCCGCTGTTCTCGTTCAACAGCCCGCTCGGCGCGTGCGTGACCTGCCAGGGATTCGGGCGCGTGCCCGGGCTCGACCGCGAGCGCGTGATCCCCGACCCGTCGCGCACACTCGCGCAGGGCGCGGTGGCGCCGTTCACCACGCCGTCGGGGCGCCGCGCGCAGCAGAAGCTGCTCGCGGCGTGCAAACGCGCCGGGGTGTCGGTCGACGTGCCGATCGCACTGCTCGCTCCCGAAGTGCAGGACTGGCTGTTCGACGGCGACGCGCACGGCTGGAACGGGATCCGCGCGTTCTTCGCGCGGCTCGAGCAACGGCGTTACCGCGTGCAGGCGCGCGTGTTGATCGCGCGCTATCGGCGCTTCGATCCGTGTCCCGACTGTGCGGGCGCGCGGTTGTGCGCGGCGGCGCGGGCGATTCGCGTCGCGGGCCGGACGCTGCCCGAGGTCGCGGCGTTGCCGCTCGGCGAGCTGGCGCGCTGGCTCGCGGCGCTCGCAAGCGCGGCGGAGCCACGCGCGCAGCGAGGCGGAGCCGAGCGAAGTTCGAACAGCTTGCCAGAGCACATCGGCCTGCGGGTGGGGCGCTTGCTGGCCGACCTGCGCGCGCGCGTCGCGACGGTGGTGGACGCGGGGCTCCATTATGTCACGCTCGACCGGACCGTGCGCACGCTGTCCGGCGGCGAGGCGCAGCGCATCCAGCTCGCGAGCGCGCTGGGCGGCACGCTGACGGCGTCGCTCTACGTGCTCGACGAGCCGTCGGTCGGGCTGCACGCGCGCGACATCGCGCGCCTGGTCGCGATCCTGCGGCGGATTCGAGATCAGGGCAACACCGTGGTGGTCGTCGAGCACGCGCCCGAAGTGATCGCGGCCGCCGATCACGTGATCGACCTCGGGCCCGGAGCCGGACGGCAGGGCGGGCATTTGGTGGTCGAGGGCAGCGTCGCCTGCGTGCGGGCGCATCCCGATTCGCTGACCGGACGCGCGCTGGCGGGGGGAAGTGCTCTCGCTCTGCGACGGGCGCGGCCCGCGACCGGCGTGCTGCGGGTTCGCGGTGCGCGTGCGAACAACCTGCGCGACGTCGACGTCGACGTTCCGCTCGGCCAGCTCGTCGTGTTTTCGGGCGTGTCGGGCGCGGGCAAGACGACGCTCTTGCGCTCGGTGATCGCCGGTCACCTGCGGCGCGAGCCCGAGCGCGGCGCGTGTCGCGCGGTCGACGCGGGCGGATCGCTCGACACCGTCGTGCTCGTCGAGCCGGAGCCCCCGACCCGCTCGCCGCGCTCCAACGCCGCGACGGTGATGGGTGCCTTCGAGGCGATCCGGCGCCGCTTCGCCGGGACGCGAGAGGCCCGTGCGAAGGGGTTGGCGCCGGGTTGGTTCTCGTTCAACGTGCCCGGCGGGCGCTGCGAGGCGTGCGAGGGATCCGGCGAGCGCGTGGTGGACATGCAGTTCCTCGACGACCTGCGCATGCCGTGCGACCGCTGCGAGGGCACCCGCTACCGCCCCGAAGCGCAGCAGCTGCGCTGGCGCGGCCGCAGCATCGTCGACGTCCTCGCGCTCACGGTCGACGAGGCGCGCGAGCTGTTCGCCGACGATGGCGCGGTGACGGGGCGGCTCGCCCCGCTCGCTCGCGTCGGTCTCGGCTATCTCACGCTCGGCCAGCCGCTGTCGACGCTGTCGGGCGGCGAGGCGCAGCGGCTGCGCCTCGCGCAGGCGCTGGCGCAGGGCGCGCCGCGCACGCTGTACGTGTTCGACGAGCCTACCAGCGGTCTGCATCCCGCGGACGTCGATCGCCTGCTCGGATGCTTCGAGGAGCTGCTCGACGCCGGTGGCAGCGTGTTCGTCACCGAGCACCATCTCGAAGTGATCCGCCGCGCGGATCACCTGATCGATCTCGGCCCGGGCGGAGGGCCCGAAGGCGGTCGTGTCGTGTACGCCGGTCCGCCGTCCGGGATCGCCGCGCATCCGGATTCTCCGACTGCGGCTGCGCTGCTCGGGTAGTCTTCTCGCTTTGAAGATGCAGATGATCCTGGGATAGCGGCGTCCGCGCGCGAGGTTGGAGCCCTCCGCTGCGCGCGAAAGATCAGCTGCCGCGCTGGCGCACGAATCGGCCGGTGATATTCTCGAAGCTGCGTGCGAGTGGCCCTTGTGATCGTCAGGTCTTCTCGATCTCGGCGCCCGATGGATGCGCCCCGTAGCGCGCTCCCTCACCCGCACGCCCCGTCGCCCTCGAGGTGGCCGCTCCCATTGCGGGCGCTAGGCCGCGGGGGGCCTGCATCGAAGAGGTAGAGCATGTCGCGAAGCGCGTCGGTCGTCGTGCATTTCCGGGACGTGGAGATCGATGAGACGGTTCGAGAGGGGGTCCAGCGGCGCTGTGATCATCTGGCCGACGAGTTCCACGAAGTCAGTCGCTTCGAGCTGACGATTGCGGAGAACGGTGCGGGCGTCACCGTGCATGGACACGCGACGGGCAAGAACACGGACGTCGTGACACATGCCGACGGCGACGTGCGGGTGGCCTCGGACCAGGTGCTCGACAAGATCGAGCGGCAGCTGCGTAAGGTTCACGACAAGCGGATCTTCGCCCGCCGCCGCGAGGCCCAGCGCGACCCGCCCAAACGCCGCGACAGCCTCTGATCAGCTACGGGTGACGTTTAGCGGCGCCGTTGCCCTTGCCTTTGCCCTTGCCCTTACCCTTGCTCGAGCCCGTCTTGGCGTGCACTGCGCGCAGGCCCCCGGGTACGGACTGCTCCGGGCAGGGATTCCAGTCCCCATCGAGGTAGGAGCTGGTCGACCACCGGCCGCCGTCGATGCGCAGATACGCCCCGTTCCAGTAGTAATGGTTGGGAACGTCGACCACGACGTAGACGCCGAGGCCGTTGTCGAAGATCAGCTCGGCCGCGCCGCCGTGCTCGTGATAGGCGTGCTGGTGCTTGCGCCGGTAGCCGTGAGCGGGCGCGTGCGGCGGCGGCCCATGGCCGTGGCCCGGGCCCTCGTAGACGTCGGGCTGGTCATGCCCCCCGCGGCCGACGGTGACCGAGTGGACGGGTCCGCAGGCGACGAGCAGGCCGCATCCGGCGAACGCCGCGGCGAGAAGCCCGATCCGGTGGACGAATTGCATCAGACGATCCCCCTCTGCGATCGCCTCCGCGCGGAGGCGCGATCACTGGGGGGACATCGGCGATTCAGCGGGTGCGCTTGACCCGCGAGCGCAGGCGGACGCGGCACGGAGCACCGGCACCGAGCACCGAGCGTGCGACGTGGCGGAAGCGGACGGGAATCGAACCCGCCGGGAACGCGTTGCCGCGCTCCCCATCGGATTTGAAGTCCGAGCCCGGCACCAGCGCGGGGAACGCTTCCGACGGTGACTCTACTGGAAATCCGGTGACTTGAGCGAGTCGGGGAGGGCGTAAACACCGATCCTCGACAGCTCGGACCCGGGTCCAGTGGGAGGAGGGTGGGCGGCGCCTTCACGGACGGGGAATCGGCAGCCTTGAACGCCCGGACACCGGCTGCCGTGAACTTCTGAGTCGACATCGGGCTGGCCGTGGGAGAATCCGGTATGCCTGCTTCGCTCGGTACCTCCACTCCCACCATCCGCACGCTGTTGCTGTGCGACCTCGTGGCCAGTACGCAGCTCGTCGAGCGAGTCGGAGACTCGACGGCTGCCGATCTGCTGGCCCGCCACGACCGCTTCGCTCGCGATCTCTTGTCCACCTGCAACGGCCGAGAGATCGACAAGAGCGATGGCTTCTTGTTGCTGTTCGAGCGACCCATCGAGGCCGTTCGCTTCGCGATTGCCTATCAAGCCAAGCTGCGGGAGTTTGGCGCCACGATCGATTCGGCAATGGCCTCGCGCGTCGGCATTCACCTGGGCGAAGTCGTGTTGCGCGAGAACTCGCCGGACGATGTCGCGCGAGGCGCGAAGCCCCTCGAGGTGGAGGGGCTGGCCAAGGCGATCGCAGCACGTGTCATGTCACTCGCGGGCGACGGACGCATTTTGCTCACGCGTGCCGCTTACGACTTCGCGCGGCGCGCCTCGGTGGGGAAGAGCGATGAATCGCCGCTGCGCTGGGCCGTTCATGGGCGCTATCGCCTGGCGGGAGTGGAGGATCTCGTCGAGATCTGCGAGGTCGCGAAGCCCGGCGAAGCAGCGCTCACGCCGCCGGAGAGCTCGGAGAAGGCGCGGCGCGCGAACGACGAAGACACTGGCGCACCGGTTCCGGGCGCTGCGTCCGCGCTGCCAATCGCCGCGAGCCCTGCCATGAAGGCTGCACCGAGCGAGCCCATTCTCGCGGTCCTGGCCTTCGCCAATCTGTCGAGCGACCCCGAGATGC
>CAZPNB010000187.1:0-3196 GCA_964587305.1 uncultured Spirochaetales bacterium
CGCCCGCAGTGCCGAGGCGATCCGCTCGAGTCGGACTGCATCCGCGGCGTCCTCCGTCGCGCCGGCCTGCCGCGCGAGGTGCGCGCACGCCTCGCTGAACTCGCCCCGCGACAATGCCTCGCGGGCGGCCGTGCGCGGAACGTGGGATCCCTCGAACAGGGCGAGCTGTGCCATTCGGACGGTACTCCTGGTTAGTCCGCGCGCTCCGCGCGCATCTTCGCGAGCTCCTCGACGATCGCGACCCGCGCCTGCTCACAAAGGGCGCGCACGGCGTCTCGGCGCAGCCCGGTGCGGTCGGTCCCGAAAGGGGGTGCGATCGGCTCCAGGTAGCGAACTCGGACCAGATAACGGCCGTAGGTCTGCACGATCGGACCCTTGCGCGGCAACACGCGGTCGAGCCCCTCGATCACGACCGGCTGGATCGGCAGGCCGTGATCGAACGCGGCGCGGAACGCGCCGCGATGGAACGCACCCACGGTGCCGTTCTGCGAGCGGGTTCCCTCCGGAAAGAACAGCAGGCTGCCGCCGCGCGCGCGCGCGGTCTCGACGCTGCGGCGCACTTCCTCGAGCGACGGCAGCTCGCCGATGTCGCTCTGGAAGAAGCCGGCCAGCCGGACGATCGTGCCGAAGATCGGAACCCGGAGCATGTAGCGCCGCGCCGGTCCTGCCAGCCGCGGCTCGAGACCCATCAACACCAGCGGGTCGAGCCACGACTGGTGGTTGGCGACCAGCACGCAGGTGCCGGGCGGTCGCCGCTCGGCGCCCTCCACCCCGACCCGCATGTACAAGACGCCGTGGATGTAGAGCCGCAGCGCGCGGTGGGTGAGGTCGCTGAACACCTCGCGCACCCCGGGCCAGATCGGCGAGAGCAGCAGCGTCGGTGGGATCAGGACGCCCACCAGCAGCGTGAGGGCCACGACCAGCAGCCACCCCTGGAAGGTGGCCGTGTAGCGGTACAGCTCGCTCGTCAGGCCACCCACGCGCATCGGCGGAGTCTAGCCGTGCAGTCCCGGGGAGTACCGGTTCCACTAGAATGGCGACCGTGACCCGCGAAGTGCGCTCCGAGTACGACGCCATCGTGATTGGCGGCGGACCCGCCGGCACCACCTTTGCTCATCTCTTGCAACGCGCCGGGCATGCGGTGCTGCTCGTCGAGCGGGGCCGCCATCCCCGCTTCTCGGTGGGCGAGAGCCTGCTCCCAGCGACGATGCCGCTGTGGCAGCGGCTCGGCGTGGCCGAGCGCTTCGAGAAGGCCGGCTTCGTGCGCAAGTACGGCGCGTACTTCTGTTTCGAGGACGGCGCCCGGCCCGAGTACTCCCACTTCCCGAACGCGAGTCGACACATCGCGGACCACGCCTACGAGGTGCGGCGGGCGGAGTTCGACCAGATCCTGTGGGACAGAGCACTCGAGACCGGCCTCGACGCGCGCGACGAGACGCCGGTCGAGGAAGTGATCGTCGAGGGCGGGCGCGCGATCGGGGTTCGGCTGCGGCTGGCCGACGGCCGCCCCGCAGCAGTGCGCGCGCGGCTGGTGGCCGACTGCTCCGGCCGCTCCACGCTGATCGGCCGCCAGCTCGCCGTCCGCGACCGCGACCCGCGGCTCCAGCGGGTGGCGCTCTACTGCCACTACGACGACGCGATCCGCTCGACGGGAGAGGACGCGGGGACGATCGCCGTCGTCGCGACGCCGTTCGGCTGGATGTGGCTGATCCCGTTCGCCGGCGGCAGCGCATCGGTGGGCGCGGTGATCCAGCGCGCCTGGTTCAGCGAGCGACGTCGGGCCGGCCGCGACAACGACGCGATCTGGAGCGAGATCCTCGCGCTCGTGCCCGCCGTCTCCCGGCGCCTGTCGGGGGCGGTGCAGACGCGTCCGGTCGAGGCCACCGCCGACTTCCAGTACCGCCTGCGCGAGCTCGCCGGCGATGGCTGGGTGGCGATCGGCGATGCCGGCGCGTTCCTCGACCCGGTGTTCTCGTCGGGCGTGCACCTGGCGATGACCGGCGCCGAGCGTGCGAGCCATGCCGCGAGCCGCGCGCTGGCCGCCGGCCGCCTGCCGGTCGCGCGCGACTTCGCGCGCTATGCGCGACAGAGCCGCGCGGAGCTGTCCGTCTACGCGAGCTTCATCTACGCGTGGTACGACCCGGCGTTCCGCGAGGTATTCATCCGGCCGCCGCAGGGGAAGGCCGCGGTCGAGTGGCTGCGGCGCGAGATCGTGTCGGTGCTGGCCGGCGCGGTGACGCCCACCTGGCGCGTGCTCCCGGCGATCGGGACGATGTTGTTGCTCGCGCGTCTGCGCCGCCGCTCCCTGGCCCACTCCGCTCCAGCGTGACCTTCCGTCCCTGCGCGGTGATCCCCACCTTCGACAACCCCGCCACCGTGCGCAGGGTGGTCGAAGGCGTCCGCCGGCACATGGCGGACGTGATCGTGGTGGATGACGGCAGCGGCGAGCCGTGCCGCCGCGCGGTGGATGCGATCGCGCGCGACGGTCTGGCCCGCGTCGAGCGGCGCAGCCACAACGGCGGCAAGGGGGCCGCCGTGAAGACCGGCTTCGCGGCCGCACAGCAGCTCGGGTGGAGCCACGTGCTGCAGGTCGATGCGGACGGCCAGCACGACCTCGAAGACGTCCCGCGTTTCCTCGCCGAGGCGCAGGCGCACCCCGACGCGCTGGTCCTCGGGTACCCGATCTTCGACGCGAGCCGGCCGCGCGGTCGCGTGTTCGCCCACCAGATCAGCATCTTCTGGGTGAACCTGGAGACCGGCGGGCGCGTGATCAGCGACCCGCAATGCGGCTTTCGCGTCTATCCGCTCGCCCAGGCACTCGCCGCCGACGCGCGCGGCGACCACATGGAATTCGATCAGGAGCTGCCGGTGCGCATGGTCTGGGCCGGGACGCCGGTGCGCAACCTGCCGACGCGCGTGCGCTACCTGTCCGCGGCCGAAGGCGGTGTCTCCCATTTCGATCTGTGGCGCGACAACGCGCGCATCTCGTGGCTCCACACGCGCCTGGTGATCGCGGCCGCCGGGCGCGCCCTCGCCGCGATCGCACGCCCGGGGTCGGCTGTGCGATAATTCGCCGGTGTCGCCGTCCACCGCCGCCACGCCCAGCATCGACGACGTCCTCGCCGTGCTCCGCGCGACGATGCACGCGGAGTTCGGCCTGGAGGAGCAGCGGATCGAGCCGTCGGCGCACCTGATC
>CAZPNB010000188.1:0-5941 GCA_964587305.1 uncultured Spirochaetales bacterium
CCAGGATGTCGAGCCGCTCGACGGCTTCGAGCGCCGCGTCGGCGAGCGCGTCGATGCTCGCGGGGTCGGCGAGATCGACCGGGAACGCCCACGCGCGGCGCCCGAGCGCCTCGAGCGCAGCCGCCGTCGCCTGGCAGTTGACGAGCTTGCGCGACGCCACCACGACGTCGGCGCCCGCCTCCGCCAGACCCGTCGCGATGTGGCGGCCGATGCCGCGCCCGCCACCGGTCACCAGCGCGGTGCGACCGGAGAGGTCGAAGAGCTGCTGGACCCGCACGAGCGCCTAATCTTCTCGAACCAGCACGAACCAGCTCCCGATCTCGCGCCCTCGGCGCGCCGCGCTGCCGATCGTCACGTGCTCCGACACGCGGCGCAGTGTATCGACCATGAAGCCGTACACGAAGCGCGCGAGGCCCCGCTCGTTGGAACGCACGCGCGGCCAGTCGGCCGGCGGATCGGCCGGGAGGCAGCGGTAGTCGATCTGCACCTCGGGACGGCTCGCGTGCGGGGACGCGACGAAGCACCCCGGCCCGGTGAGCGACCCCAAGCGCTGGAAGTTCCAGCCGTACAGCGAAGCGGGCTTCTCGCGGTCCTCGCCGCGCGGGCGGCAGAAGCGCTTCTCGAAGCGGGTGAAGGCCGGCAGCGTGTTGGTTCCGTGGTGCCGAACCGAAACAAGATCACTCACGTCCGGCGGGACCAGATCCGCGAGCCGCAGCGGCAGGAAACCTTCGGCCGCCGCGTAGAGCACGCGCTGCTCGGCGCGCCGGAGCGCGCGGGTGGCCGCGACCCGCTCGCGGTGGATCGCGCGATCGAGGAGTGCGCGGATCTCCGCGGGGTCGGGCACAGGCTCGCGCAACTTCCGAGCGAGCTCGATCGCGAGATCCATCGCGCCGCCACCTCCTCGCCGGAGAGTACCCCCGATTCGCGGCCGCGGGGGCCGTGTCGGGGCTGGAGGGCCTCGGCTAGACTGCCGGCGCTGTGCCCGCTGGGATCGATCCACCTGCTCGCATCGCGTGATTCCCGCGAACCAACGGCGACATGCCACGAAAGGTACCCCCATGGCCGAAACGGTACAGCTGCGCGTCGGGGACCAGACGCTCGAGCTCCCGATCGTGGAAGGAAGCGAAGGCGAGCGCGGCATCGACATCGGCTTGCTGCGCGCCAAGACGGGGCTGATCACTCTCGACCCCGGCTATGCGAACACCGGCTCGTGCCGCAGCGCGATCACCTTCATCGACGGCGAGAAGGGGATCCTCCGCTACCGCGGCATCCCGATCGAGCAGCTGGCCGAGAAGAGTACCTTCCTCGAGGTGGCCTATCTGCTGATCTACGGGAGGCTCCCCACCCGCGTGGAGCTCGACGCGTTCGTCGGCTCGATCACGACCCACACGATGCTGCACGAGGACTTCAAGCGTTTCTTCGGAGCACTGCCGAAGGACGCGCATCCGATGGCCGCGTGCTCGGCCGCGGTCGGTGCGCTGTCGGCGTTCTACCCCGACTCGCTCGACCCTCGCGACGAGCGCCAGGTCGAGATCTCGGTGCACCGGCTGATCGCCAAGATGATCACGATGGCCGCCTACGCCTACAAGCACTCGATCGGCCAGCCGTTCATCTATCCGAAGAACGAGCTCTCCTACGCGGGCAACTTCCTGCACATGATGTTCGCGAACCCGTGCGAGCCGTTCGAGGCCGATCCGGTGATCGAGAAGGTGCTCGACCTGCTGCTGATCCTGCACGCCGATCACGAGCAGAACTGCTCGACGAGCACGGTCCGGCTGGTGGGCTCGTCGATGGTGAACCTGTTCGCTGCGGTGTCCGCGGGGATCAACGCGCTGTGGGGTCGCAGCCACGGCGGCGCGAATCAGGAAGTGATCGAGATGCTGGCGGAGATCCGCGACGAGGGGATCACCGCGCGCCAGTTCGTCGAGCGCGCCAAGGCCGGTGACGACACGGCGCGCCTGATGGGCTTCGGGCACCGGGTCTACAAGAACTTCGACCCGCGCATGAAGATCATCAAGAAGGCCTGTTTCGACGTGCTCGAGAAGCTGGGCGTGCGCACGAAGCTGCTGGAGATCGCTGTCGAGCTCGAGGAGATCGCGCTCAAGGACGACTACTTCGTGGAGCGCAAGCTCTATCCGAACGTCGATTTCTACTCGGGCGTGATCTACAACGCGATCGGCACTCCGGCCAACATGTTCACCGCGAACTTCGCGCTCGGGCGTCTGCCCGGCTGGATCGCGCAGTGGGTCGAGCTGCACGGCGACCCGGACTTCAAGATCGGGCGCCCGCGCCAGATCTACACCGGGCCCACCTTGACCGACTACGTGCCGCTCGACCAGCGCTAGCTGCGTGCCCGCGCCGGCCCCCGTCGTCTGGGTCGACGGGAGCCTGCGGCCCGCGGGTGTCGCGGTGGTGCGCGCCGACGACTCGGCCTTCGCCGATGGACGCGGTTGCTACACGAGCGTGCGGATCCGCGCCGGCGCGCCGCGCTTCGCGGAGCGGCACATCCGCCGCCTGGTCCGCGATGCCCGCGCGCTCGACCTGCCGGCGGTCGATGCGCGCATGCTCCACTGCGCGCTCGGCGAGCTGGCGCGAGTCTCCTTCTACGGCGGCGACGGCGTCGTCCGCCTCCAGCTCTCGCGCGATGGCGACGGCGCGCTGCACGTCGTGGGGGTGCCGCGCGGCCAGGGCGACGATCCGGCGATCTGGCGCGCGGTGACCGCACCGTTCTGCCACCCGGGTGCTCCGCTGGCCGGCGGGCACAAGCTGACCAGCCGGCTACTCCTCGCGTTGGCGTCCGACGCCGCGCGCACGGCCGGCGCAGACGAGGCGCTGCTCTTCGACGCGAGCGGCTACCTCGTCGAGGGCTCGCGCAGCAACGTCGTGGTGCAGGGCGCCGACGGGGAGCTCTGCACGCCCCCGGTCGAGCGCGGCGCGGTGGCGGGCATAGCACTCGAGGTGGTGAGCGAGCGGCTGCCTGTGCTGCGCCGCCGCGATCTGTCGCGCCGCGACCTGCTGGCCGCGCAAGGGGTCGCGGTGCTCAATGCGGTGCGCGGCGCGCGGCCGCTCTGCGCGCTCGACGCGACGAGCCTCGGCAGCGCGGGGGAAGCGCTCGCGGCGCGGCTCGCGGCGGTCCTCGACGACGATTGAGCCAGGGGCGTGTACTCTGTGGCCCCGCAGAACCACCGGAGGCGCAGCGGATGCAGATCGAAGGATCGAACGTCTTCGTGACCGGAGGCGCCTCGGGGCTCGGCGAAGGCACGGTCCGCGCGCTCGCCGCGCGCGGCGCGAGTGTCGCAATCTACGACCTGCCGCGCTCGAAGGGCGCGGAGCTCGCGGCGCAGCTCGGCGCGCGCGCGCGCTTCCTCGCCGGCGACGTCACCGACGAGGCGGAGGTCGCCCTTGCGCTCGACGCCGCGATCGGCGCGTTCGGCCCGCTGCGCGGCCTGGTGAACTGCGCCGGGATCGGCAGCGCGGCGCGCACGGTGGGCAAGGACGCGGCACCGTTCCCGCTCGACGCGTTCCGCCGCACGATCGAGGTGAACCTGATCGGCACCTTCAACGTGATCCGGCTCGCGGCCGCGCGCATCGTCGGCAACCAGCCAGACGCCGGCGGCGAGCGCGGTGCGATCGTCAACACCGCGTCGATCGCCGCGTTCGAAGGGCAGATCGGTCAGGCCGCCTACTCGGCATCGAAAGGAGGCGTGGTCGGCATGACGCTGCCGATCGCGCGCGACCTCGCGCGCCACGGCATCCGCGTGTGCACGATCGCGCCGGGTCTGTTCAAGACTCCGCTGCTCTCGGGGCTGCCGGCGCCGGCGCTCGAGGCGCTCGGCTCGTCGATCCCGTTTCCGTCGCGGCTCGGAGAGCCCGCCGAGTACGCCGCCCTCGCCTGCCACATCCTCGAGAACCCGATGCTCAACGGCGAGACGATCCGGCTGGACGGGGCGCTGCGGATGGCCCCGCAGTAGTGCGGTAGCGAGCGGGGAGCCGGCAACGCGCGGATGAGCGGGGCAAAGACATTCGTCGTGACGGGTGCCACGGGGCTGGTCGGGCGCCGACTCGTCGCGTCCCTGGCGGAGGCGGGCCGCGCGGTGCGGATCGTCTCGCGCAGCCGCGAGCCCGCACGCTTCGCCGCGGGAGTCGAGGTGGCGACCTGGAACGGCCGCCACCTGGCGCCCGAAGCGCTGTTCCGCGTCGGCGCACTCGTGCACCTGGCGGGAGAGCCGGTGTTCGGCGGGCCGTTGACCGACGCGCGCAAGCGCCGCATCCACGCGAGCCGCATCGACTCCACCGAGGCGCTGGTGGCGTCGCTCGCCGCGCTGGCCGAGAGCGACCGGCCGGAGTGCTTCGTCTGCGCGTCAGCGGTCGGCTTCTACGGCTCGCGCGGCGACGCGGAGCTGGACGAGACGGCTGCGCCTGGCGAGGGCTTTCTCGCCGGCGTGTGCGTCGCCTGGGAACGCGCTGCGCTCGCCGCCGCGGTGCTCGGCATCCGCGTCGTGTGCCTGCGCATCGGTATCGTGCTCGCGCGCGACGGCGGCGCACTGCCGCGGATGGCCCTCCCCTTTCGCTGGGGCTTCGGCGGGCGGCTGGGCGACGGCCGCCAGTGGTTTCCGTGGATCCATCTCGAAGACGTGGTCGCCCTCGTGTCGGCTGCGCTCGGCGATCCGCGCTGGTCTGGCCCGGTGAACGCGGTGGCGCCGGGAGTCGTCACCAACGCCGAGTTCACCCGAGCGCTGGGCAACGCGCTGGGCCGCCCCACTCTGCTGCCGGTGCCTGCCGTCGCGCTGCGCATAGCACTCGGCGAGCTGTCCGGCGAGCTGCTCGGCAGCCGCCGCGTGGTGCCGCGCGCCGCGCAGCAGCGCGGCTTCCGCTTCGCGTACCCGGATCTCGAACCGGCGCTGCGCGAAGCGTTGAGCCGCTAGTAGCGAAGGTCTGCTCAGGCGGCGTAGGGACGGCCGAGGTCACGCGTGCGCAGAGCGGTGATCGCCGGGATCGCGGCGCTCGCGATCGCGGGCATCGGCGAGATCGGCGGGCGCAGGCGGCTACCGGTCGCCCAGCCGATCCGCCTCCTCGTCTCTGCCCTGCGAGCGCAGGTAGGTGGCGTACTGGCTGCGCAGGAACGCGCGCGGAGAAGGGAATTCGGTAACTCCGTCCCCGCGCTCCGGGGCCGCTCGGACGTTCGTGAATATCAGATGACAATCCTCTAATTTTCACGGCATGCCCGAGCGAGTCCGGCTGGCCCGTCAGCGCCTTCACGCCCTGCTGCGACAGTTTCCCGCCGTGGCCATCCTGGGCGCGCGCCAGGTCGGGAAGTCGACCCTCGCCCGCAACGCGCTCCCCGGCTTCTCCGTGCTCGATCTCGAGGATCCCGGTGACTTTCAGCGGCTCGCCGGGGACCCTCTCTTCGCGCTCGGACAGCAACGCCGCCTGGTCATCGACGAGGCGCAGCGTCTTCCAGCGCTCTTCCCGGTCCTGCGCAGCTTCCTGGATCGCCACCCCCGCCACAAGGTCGTACTGCTCGGCTCCGCTTCGCCGGGACTCGTGCGCCAGATCTCCGAGTCGCTCGCAGGCCGCCTCGGCGTGCTCGAGCTGGGGGGCATCTCGCTCTTCGAGGAGGACGCCGAACGGCTCTGGGTCCATGGCGGCTTTCCTCGTGTGCACTGGAGCCGCCCGCGCGCCAAGCCGGCGGACTGGTACCCGGCCTACCTCCGCACCTGCCTCGAACGCGACGTGCCACAGCTCGGCTTTCGCGTATCGAGCGTGCGGATGAGGAACCTGCTGACGATCGTCGCGAACGGGCAGTCATCGATCTCCAACTCGAGTGAGCTCGGGGCCGCCCTCGGTCTCAACTACCACTCCGTTTCGCATCTGCTCGACATCTTCGAGGGGATCTTCCTGGTGAGGCGCCTCCCTCCGTTCTTTGCCAACGTGCGCAAGC
>CAZPNB010000189.1:0-3042 GCA_964587305.1 uncultured Spirochaetales bacterium
CTGAAAGGGCTCGGAATGGCCGGAGGGCTCGCCGCGCTGGGCGGCTGCCAGCACGCCTCCGCGCGGCCCGCGGCCGCAGCCGGATCGTCCGCCGGCACAGTGGCGGCCGGGGCTGGGCCCGCCGCCGGCCCCGCAAGCCGCGCGGCATGGGACGAGCTGCTCGGCCTCCTCGCAGAGGCCGACGTCCGCTACCTGGGAAAGAAATGGGGTATCGAGCGAGAGAGCGACATCGCCGACGGCCACCGCTTCTTGATGCACGTGCTGCACTCGGGGATCGAGCAGTGGCTCGAGGCCGATCCGCTGCGTCCGCGCGCGGTCCGCTTCGTCACCCCGACGCTGAAGCTGCTCGGCGACAACCCCGACGCGATCTACTACACGGCCCCGCTCGATCCGACGCGGCGCTACCGCGTGCGCGGCAACACCGGAGGCGCTGTCTACACGTCGCTGACGATCGAGGGCGGCAACGCCGACGGCCGCTATCCGAAGCGCGTCGCCGGCGCGCTGAACGACACCCAGTTCGACGTCGCGCGCGACGGCTCGTTCGAAGTCGTGCTAGGCCCTGCCGAGCAGGGCCGCAACCGGCTCGCGCTCGAGCCCGACGCCGGCACGCTCACCACCCGTCACTACTTCGAGACCGAGCGCTCGGCCGCGGCCGACCCGGACGCGAAAGTGCGTCTCGCGGTGGAGCCGATCGATCCGGTCGGGCCGCCGCCGACGCCGAGCGACGCGAGCATCGCGACCGGCATCCGGCGCGTCGCGAACTACTTCCGCGCCGCGACCCTCGACATGCCGCCGCCCGATCCGTCGAAGCAGCCGGGCTGGGTGTCGCTCGTGCCGAACCAATTCAACCCGCCGGCGAAGTGGCAGCCCGCCGAGGGCGGCTTCGGCGCCGTCGACAACGCCTACTCGTCGGCGCCCTACCTGGTGATGCCCGATCAGGCGCTGGTGATCGAGGGCCGCTGGCCGAAGGGCCGCTTCGCGAACGTCGTGCTGTGGAACCGCTTCTTGCAGACCTACGATTACGTGCACCGCCGCGTCTCGCTGAACCGCAAACAGACCCGCCTCGAGCGCGACGGCAGCTTCCGGATCGTGATCGCGCACCGCGACCCCGGCGTCCCGAACTGGATCGACGCCGAGGGCCGCGTCTCCGGCCTCGTGTTCTGGCGCTTCCAGCTGCCCGAGAGCGAGGTCGTGACGCCGGTCGGCAAAGTCGTGCCGTTCGCGTCGCTGCGGGTGGCGTGATCGCAGACGGGATGCGCTTCGCTTTCCCGCCCTACCGGTTGCGTGGTGTAGGGCGGGAGAATCCCGCCATCCGATTCATGGCCGCACGATCGCAAAGTTCTCCTGCGGCGTCTCGAGCAGCGAAAAGAAGCGGAGCAGGTCGGCGCGACTTCCGTCGACGTCGAGGTCGCCGGAGAACACGAGGTCCCGAAGCCCGGCCTGGCCGGTGGCCAGGCGCAACAGCAGCGGCTTGGTCATGCGCACGGTCACGTCGGCATCGGGATCCGGCTCGCCGCGCCGGTGGTGGAGCACCGCGTTCTCGATCCACAGCCGGTACGACTCGCCGAGGTCGGTGAACACGAAATTGACGGAGAGCTCGACGCCGTCGGCGGCGGGGCCGTCGAGGCGCGCTGCGAACGCGTCGAAGAAACGTTCCATCGGTGTGTGGCGCAGCAGCTGGACCGCCGATCTGAGCCCGGTGCTCTCGGTCGGCTCGCCGTGGCGCAGCTCGTAGGCGCCGGAGAGGTAGACGTCGCGCCACGGGCCCGATTCGGCGCGGTAGCCGAGCTGGTCGTAGCAGCGCGCGAGCAGCTCGCGCGCTGCCGCGTTGCCGGGTTCGGCGAACACCAGGTGGTCGAGCACGGTTGCCGCCCAGCGGTATTCGCCGGCGTCGAACGAGGCCTGTGCTTTGCGCAGCACCAGGGCGGCGCCCCCCATGAACTCCACGTACTTCGCGCCCGCAGCGGCGGGCGGCAGCGGATCGAGGTTCGCCGGGTTCGCGTCGTACCAGCCGAAGTACCACTGGTAGACCGCCTTCGCGTTGTGGCGGACGGTGCCGTAGTAGCCGCGGTTCGCGAAAGACGGCTGCAGCGACGTGGGCAGCTCGAGCTGCTCGGCGATCTCGCGCGGCGTAGCGCCCGAATTCGCCAGCCGCAGCGTCTGGTCGTGGATGTACTTGTAGGTATCGCGCTGCTTGGCGAGGTAGTCGGCGATCCGCGCGTTGCCCCAGATCGGCCAGCTGTGGCTCGCAAACATCACCTCGACGTCACCGAACCGCTGCAGCGCGTCGTCGATGTAACCGCTCCAGCGCAGCGCGTCGCGCACCTTCGCGCCGCGCAGCGTGTAGAGGTTGTGCATCGTGTGCGACACGATCTCGGCGCCACAGAACGCCTGCTTCTCCGGCAGGTAGAAGGTCATCTCGGCCGGGGCCTCGGAGTCGGGCGTGTACTGGAACACGAAGCGCACACCGTCGAGCACGAGTTCGGTCGGCGTCTCGCCGACGAGGTCGGATGGAATGGCCAGCCCCACCGTCCCTAGCGCCGGCGCCTTGCCGAGGCCGGTATCGACGTGGCCGCGCGGGCCGCGCGGCAGGCGGGTGCCGTACATGAACTGCGCGCGCCGGCGCATCGCGATGCCGGCCAGCACGTTCTCGCTGGTCGCCTCCTCGACGAAGCCGGCCGGCGCGATCACACGCACGCCGCGCGCGGCGATCTCGTCGTGGCTCAGCACGCCCTCGATCCCGCCGAAGTGGTCGACGTGGCTGTGGGTGAAGATCACCGCGCTGATCGGTCGCGCGCCGAGCGTGCGATCGATCAGGCGGAATGCGGCAGCGGCGGTCTCCCGCGCGGTCAGCGGGTCGACCACGATGCGACCGGTCGCACCCTCGATGATCGTCAGGTTCGAGATGTCGTAGCCGCGCACCTGATGGATGCCCGGGGCCACCTCGAACAGGCCGTGGATGTCGTCGAGCCGCGCCTGACGCCACAGGCTCGGGTTCACGGTCGGAGGGGCCTCGCCGTCGATGAACGCGTAGGCGCGGGT
>CAZPNB010000190.1:0-7597 GCA_964587305.1 uncultured Spirochaetales bacterium
CGGCGCGCGCCCAGCGCGGCAGGCTCTCGGCCCGGAGCTCCTGGACAACCGGGTTGGAGCTCTGGCTCGTCGCGCGCCGGAGCAGCGCCGGGATGCCGATCGCGCGCCCGGCCAGCGCGGCGCCTTCCATGACACCGGCCATCGCGAGGCCGAAGCCCTGGTTGCGCAGCGGCCGGCCGCTAGTCGCCGCCAGCACGAGGCCGGAGACGAGCTCGGGGTGGCGGCGCCAGACGAGCTGGGCGACCGGGCCGCCCATCGAGTAGCCCACCACGATCGCGCCGCGCGCCCTGCGCTTGCGCAGCAGCGCGGCGACATCGTCGGCGCAGTCCTCCAGCCGGAAATGACGCCAGCTGCGAATCCCGCGCCCGTGCCCGCGCAGGTCCGGGGCGAGCACGCGGTAGCGCTGGCTCAGCGCGTCGAACGCCTGGAACCAGTTGAGCCCCGCGCTCGCGATCCAGCCGTGCAGCAGCACGACGGCCGGCGCTTCGAGCGGCCCGCGCTGGGCCCGCACGAACATCGCGCCACGTCCGGGAAGGTGTGCGCTGCGCCCCTTCGGCGGAGGGCTCCGCCGTGCGAGCTCGACGAGCTGCGCGAGCGCCCAAGTCTCCGCTTGCGGGACAACGGGTGCGGCCAATCAGGTTTTCCTGCAGGAGCGTCTGGGAGGTGGACAGCTCTGATCGGTCGTTGCGTACGCGGTGGGGAGCCGCGGGGGGACTCAAGCATCATCGCCGATCCGACGATCCGACTCAAGCGGGCCGTTGGGCTTGCGCACCGGGGCGTTCCCGGGCATCGCGGGCATACTCGGGCGCCATGGCAGCCACCCTTTACCTCGCCGGATCCGTCTTCATCCTGATCGTCGCCGCCACGACCTGGTTCCAGGTGCGGCGGATCGGCCCGCTCGTTCCGGTCTACTTCCTCTCGGGCTGGGTGGCGGGAGAGCTCGCGCTCCAGGTGATCGCCGCCGGTGCGGCGATCACGCTCGCGTTCGCGGTGGCCGGCGCGTTCGCCGAGCCGCGCGGCGTGGTAGGCATGGCGCTCTCGCTCGCCGCGTGGGGGCTCTTGCTCGCCGGGCACCTGCGCGCGCACGGCGCAAAGCGCGAGGTCGAGGATCTGGCGCGTGAGACCGGCCTAGCCATCGACAGCGACGTGGCGCGCGCTCACGGCCTGTTGCGCCCGTTCTCGATGAAGCGGGCCGGGGTACGGCGGATCGTGAACGTGCCCTACGGCGAGTCGCTGCCGGGTGACAAGGGCGGGCGCAACCTGCTCGACGTCGTGCTGCCCGACGCCCCCGGCCGCGGCCGGCCGATCCTGGTGCAGATCCACGGTGGCGGCTGGATGATCGGCGACAAACGGGAGCAGGGCGGGCCGCTGATGGCGCACCTCGCCAGCCGCGGCTGGGTGTGCTTCGCGATCAACTATCGCCTGTCGCCGAAGGTGGCGTTCCCCGCGCACATCGTCGATGTGAAGCGCGCGCTGCGCTGGATCCGCGAGCACGCGCACGAGTACGGCGCCGATCCGCGCTTCCTCTGTGTCACCGGTGGGTCGGCCGGCGGCCACCTGACCGCGCTGACCGCGCTCTCGCAGAACGACCCGGCGTTCCAGCCCGGCTTCGAGAACGCGGACACGCGCGTCGCCGCGGCGGTGCCGTTCTACGGCGTCTACGACTTTCTCGACCGCGCCGGCATCCGGGGCAAGCAGTCGATGGCGGACATCATGGCCAAGTACGTCTTCCAGTGCCGGCCCGAGCAGAACCCGGAGCTGTGGGACGCGCTCTCGCCGCTGTTGCGCGTGTCGGCCGACGCGCCGCCGTTCCTCGTCGTGCAGGGAACTCACGACACGCTGGTGTTCGTCGAGGAGGCGCGCGAGTTCGTGCGCGCGCTGCGCGAGAAGAGTCGCGCGGCCGTCCACTACCTCGAGATGAAGGGCGGCCAACACGCGTTCGAGGTGTTCCACTCGGTGCGCAGCCAGTACGCGGTGCGCGCGGCGACCGCGTTCCTCGAGGCCGAGCACGCGAAGTACCGCGCGAGCGCGGCCTGACACTCCCCGCTCAGCGGAAGCTCAGCTCGTCATTCGTGTTGCAGTGGCTGGCGTCGATCGAGCTCTTCACCTGGAGGTAGCCCGGCCAGCCATAGACGGGGATGAATCCGAGGAAGAACTTCCTCTGCGGACAGTGGTCGTTGAAATTTCCCCAGTCGTTCAGATACCACTCACCGAGACCCGGATGTGCGACCGAGAGCCACATCGCGGACTGTTTGGACTTGCCGTTGGCGCAGCGCCTCGCCGCCTCGGATCGCTGCTGCGCCTGACTCGCGAGCGGAGCGGCGAGCAGCAGTGCGACGGTGAGACAGGAGACGATCCAGCGCATGACGAATTTCTCTGCGCCGGAGCGTAGCGGCACCTTCGCCCGGTCGCGCCTTGCCAGAGCGTGGCGGCTCGCCGATCCTGACCCGCATGTCCGGTAGGTCCTGATGCCGTCGCGCCATCCTTGTCGTCTCAGCGCGCTCGGGATCGTGAACGCCCTCGGCGTGGGCGCGGGCGAGGTGTGGGCGCGGCTGCTCGACGGAGAGCCGTCGCGGCTGGTGGATCGCGACGACCTCGCACCCGCGCGCCGGCTGCGGGTCGGGGCGGTGAACGCGCCGTTGCCGCGGATTCCCGAGCGCCTCGCCGCCTACGACTGCCGCAACAACGCGATGGCGCTCGCGGCGATCGCGCAGATCGAGGAGCCGCTCTCTCGCGCGCTGCGCGAGTGCGGCGCGGAGCGCATCGGTGTGGTGATGGGAACCAGCACCTCGGGTGTCTCCGACGCCGAGGACGCGATCCGGCACGAGCTCCACGCCGGGGGGCTCGCGCCGAAATTCGACTACGCGCAGCTCGAGTTCGGCGGGCTGGCGTCGTTCGTGGCCGATTATCTCGGCGTCCGCGGCCCGGTCTACTCGCTCTCCACCGCGTGCTCTTCGGGCGCGCGCGCGCTCGCGTCGGCGCGCGCGCTGTTGGCGCTCGGCGTGTGCGACGCAGTGATCGCCGGCGCTGCGGACACGCTATGCGGCCTCACCGCCAGCGGCTTCTCCGCGCTCTCGGCAATCTGCGAGGGCACCACGAACCCGTGCAGCCGCAACCGCGCCGGGCTCTCGCTCGGCGAGGGCGCGGCGGTGTTCCTCGTGCAGCCCGGCCACGGCGGCGTGCAACTGCTCGGCGTCGGTGAGTCGAGCGAGGCCCATCACATGTCGGCGCCGGAGCCGTCGGGCGCGGGCCCGGAGGCATCGATGCGCGGCGCGCTCGCCGACGCCGGCCTCCCGCCCGAGGCGATCGCCTACCTCAACTTGCACGGCACCGGCACGCCGTTGAACGACAAGATGGAGTGCCTGGCCGTCGAGCGCGTGTTCGGCAGTGAGCTGCCGGTGAGCTCGACGAAGCCGCTCGTCGGGCACACGCTCGGCGCCTCGGGCGCGATCGAGGCTGCCTTCTGCTGGCTGATGCTCGACCAGAGCGATGCGGGCGTGCTGTCGCTGCCGCCTCACTGGTGGGACGGCGAGCGCGACCCGGAGATCCCGCCGCTACATTGGGTGCAGAAGGGCGAGAGCGCGCTCTTGCGCTCGGCGCCGCGCGTGATGACCAACTCGTTCGGCTTCGGCGGCAATAACTGCTCGCTGGTGCTAGGCCGCTCGTCGTGAGCGCGGACACCGCCGCGCTGCGCACGGCGCGCGTGCTGCGCTGGTCGGCGTGGGCGCCGGGCCTCGAGACGCCCGAAGCCTGGCGGGAGTGGGCGAGTGTGCCGGGGCCGCTCGCGCCGGTGGGTCACCCCGAGGCGCGCTTCCTGCCGGCGATGCTGCGGCGCCGCTGCTCGCCGCTCTCGCGGATCGCGCTGACCGCCGCGTGGGGCTGCGTCGAGGAGGGCCAGCTCGGCCAGGTGCGCACGGTGTTCGCTTCGCGCCACGGCAGCGTGAACGAATCGATCGAAATGATCGAGCAGGTCGTCCGGCGCGAGCGCCTGTCGCCGACGCAGTTCAGCCACACCGTCCACAACGCGCAGGCGGGCCTCTACTGCATGGCCGCGCAGAACCGCCAGGCCTCGTGCTCGCTCGCCGCTCGTGAAGACACGTTCGCGTGTGGCTGGCTGGAGGCGCTCACCCACCTCGCGAGCGAGCCCGACCGCCTCGTCCTGTACGTGATGGCCGACGTCCAGCTCGCGCCGCGCTTCGCCGCGCTGGTCGACGAGCCGGAGAGCTCCTATGCGGTGGCGCTCTTGCTCGGCCGCACCGGCGACGGCCCCGCGCTGCGCTTCGGCCTCGACGGCACGCAGCGCACGCCGACCCCGCGCTGGCCGCACGCCGGCGAGTTCCTGCGCTGGCTGCTGTCGGATGACGAGCGCCTGAGCCTGGGTCGCTTCCACTGGGCCCGCGTGTAAGCTGGCGCCTCGCTCGGCGCGATGGAGCGAGCCAGTGCGGCGGCGAGTATCATCGGGTTCGTTGGGAGTCCGAGCATGGCGTCGAACCAATCGGCTGAGCCCCGCGTTCCTCGCATCGACATCGAAAGAGATCCGGTGATCGACGCCTACCGCGCAGGCGTCGATCTCTCGCTCCTCGACAAGAACCTGACCCTCACGGTCGAGGAACGCTTTCTGCAGTTGATGGAGCTACAGCGGTTCGCCGACGAGCTCGCTGCGGCGGGCCGCCGAAGCCGCTCGCGTGATTGACTTTCGCGGTCTTCTCCGGTCGCTCTCCGATGTCGGAGTCCAGTTCATCATCGTGGGAGGGGCAGCGGCCACTGCACACGGGGCAGCGAGGCTTACGCAGGATCTCGACATCGTCTATCGCCGCGACGCCGACAACCTGCGGCGGCTCGCGGCCGCGCTCTCGCCCCACGAACCCTACCTGCGCGGCGCCCCCCCGGATCTTCCGTTCATCTTCGACGCCGAGACGCTCCGACGTGGCCTCAACTTCACGCTGACCTCCAAGCTCGGGGACGTCGATCTACTGGGCGAGATCGCCGGCGGTGGAGCCCACGACGACCTGCTCCCCGATTCGATCGAGATCGATCTCTTCGGCATTCGCTGCCGCTGCCTCGGCTTGCGGAAGCTGATCGAAGTCAAACGCGCCGCCGGGCGCCCGAAGGATTTCGAGGCCATCGCCGAGCTCGAGGCCCTTCTCGAACGAGGGACATCCGAGTAGCGGCTACTCCGCGCGGCCGGCTGGGCCGTCGCGCGCGCTTACATCCGCTTCAGCGCCGACTGCGCGGCCCAGTAGCCGCACTGGCCGTGCACGCCTCCGCCGGGCGGTGTCGCGGCGGAGCAGATGAATAGCCGAGGGTTCGGGGTGGCGTACGGGTCGAGCCGCGTCACCGGGCGGTTCCAGAGCTGGAGCGCGTCTGCCACGCCGCCGGTGATCGCGCCGCCCTTGTAGTTCGGGTTGTAGCGCTCGAAGTCGGCCGTGTTCATCGCGTGGCGCGCGAGGATGCGGTCGCGGAAGCCGGGTGCTGCTCGCTCGATCTGCGCCTCGATCGCGTCGGTCCGATCGACCGTCGAGCCGTGCGGCACGTGGCAGTAGGCGTAACCCGTGTGCTTGCCCTTCGGTGCGCGCGTCGGGTCGAGCTCGCTCTGCTGGCAGACGATCAGAAATGGACGCTCCGCGTGGCGGCCGCGGACCATCTCGCGCTCGGAGGCGCAGATCTCCTCGAGCGTTCCGCCGACGTGCACCGTCGACGCGTCGCGACACGTGGGGTCCGCCCACGGGATCGGGCCGTCGAGCGCCCAGTCGAGCTTGAACACGCCGGGCCCGTAGCGGTAGCGGCCGAGGCGGCGGCGGTAGCCGGCGGGCAGCGCGTCGCCGGCGATCCGGGCCAGCTGCTCGGGCGACGTGTCGAACAGCACGACGCGGGCGTCCGGGAGCTCGCCGAGGCACTCGATCCGGCGGTGGGTCTCGATCCGGCCGCCGAGACTGCGCAGGTACGACGCGAGCGCCTGCGAGATCGCGCGCGAGCCACCCTGCGCGACCGGCCAGTCCTCCACGTGCGCGGTGATCGCGAACACGAGCCCGAGCGCGGCCGTCAGCGGCTGCGTGAGCGGAAGCACCGAGTGCGCCGCGCACCCGGCGAACAGCGCGCGCGCCCGCTCTTCGCGAAAGCAGAGGCGCGCGAGCCGGTTCGCCGAGAACACCGCGCGCAGGCCGAAGCGCAGCATCGGGATCGGGTGCGCCGGAATCCGCAACGGCGCCATCAGATCGGCCAGCAGCTCGTGCGGGGTAGCGAGGAACGGTCCCACGAGCCGCACATAACTCGATGCGTCCCTGCCCAGCCCCGCGGCCGTCTGCTCGAGCGACCGGTACAGCATCACCGCGCTGCCGTCGGGCATCGGATGCGCCACCGAGGCGCGCGGCCGCAGCCAGACGAGGCCGTGCTCTGCGAGCGGGAGCTGCCGGAGGAACGGCGAAAGAATGCCCATCGGGTGGACAGCAGAGCAGACGTCGTGCGTGAACCCCGGCAGCGTCAGCGGTGCCGAGCGCATTCCGCCACCGACCTCTTCCGCGGCCTCGAACACGACGACCGATCTGCCCGCGCGCGCCAGCGCGATCGCAGCGGCGAGCCCGTTCGGGCCCGAGCCGACCACGACGGCGTCCAGATCGCGCTCCGACATCTCGGCGGTTCCCTACGCGGTCGCGCTCTTCCGTCCGCCCACCAAGGCCTCCGCGTACTCGCCGGTCGGCCAGGGTTGCAGCGCGCGCATCGGTGCGATCTCCGTCTCGCCCTCCTCGAGGACACCACTCGCCGCATCGACGATCTTCCACTGCATCGTCCGCCCGAACAGCGGCTGCGACTCGACCATCACGACGCGCAGCTCGCCGGCCTCGAACCCGCACTGCTGCTGCACCGCGTGGAGCAGCTGCATGCCGTTCAGGTGTCCGTCACCGAAGTTCCAGCCCAGCACGACGCCGCCGAGGATCTCGCCGTCCATCCACTCGTAGTGTTCGATGTCGTCGACCGCGCGCGGCAGCGCGTCGAGCAGCGGGCGGCCTTCCAGGTGCATGAAGCGGTGCGCGAGCGACAGCGCGACCGCGACGTCCACCGACGCTGCGTCGGGCAGGATCCCCGCGAGCTGCTCACGCATCGTGCCCGCGGCCTTGGTCAGCTTCCCGAGCTTCTTTGCGCTGTCGCCGCGGAAGAGCCAGATGTTGTAGGCCCAGTTGCCCGCGTAGTAGCGCATCGCCATCAGGAACGAGACCCGCGACGGCACGAAGTTTCCGTAGCACGGCACGGCGAACAGACAAAAGAACAGAAACGCGACCAGCAGCGGCGCGGAGCCCAGCGCCTGCACGCTCGCCTCCGGGTGGAAGCCGAACAGGAAGATCCCGCCGTAGATCATCAGGATGTTCCACTCGATCGGCATGCCGCTCGGGTTGTTGGCCGCGATGAAGCCGTGGAAGCCCGACATCACGAAGAGGGTGATCCCGGTGACCAGTGGGCTGCCGCTCGCGAGCAGCAGCACCACCGGGATCATGTACTCGGTGAACATGCCCATCCGCGCCATCGCGACGGCCATGCGCGACGGCCGGAGGTCGTCCGGGTACGAGACGAAGAGCCGCTTCTTGAGCAATTTCGGGAAGAA
>CAZPNB010000191.1:0-8871 GCA_964587305.1 uncultured Spirochaetales bacterium
GCGTGTTCCAGCTCCCGGAGGCCAACGCACTCGAGGTGTCCGCGGCGGTGCGCGCCGAGCTCGCGCGCCTGTCCGAGAGCTTCCCGCCCGGCGTCGAGCAGCTGGTCCGCTACGACCCGACGCGCTTCGTGGCGGAGTCGATCCGAGAGGTCATGGAGACGCTCGCGGTCGCGTTGATCCTGGTGTTCCTGGTGGTCTACGTGTTCCTCCAGGACTGGCGCGCGACGCTGATCCCGGCCGTCACGATCCCGGTCTCGCTGGTGGGCACCTTCGCGGTGCTCTACGCGATCGGTTTCGGCATCAACATCATCACGCTCTTCGCGCTGGTGCTCGCGATCGGACTCGTGGTGGACGACGCGATCGTGGTGGTGGAGAACGTCGCGCGGCTGCTCTCCGCGGGCCTGTCGCGGCGCGAGGCGGTGCTGCGCTCGATGGGCGAGGTGACGAGCGCGATCGTCGCCGCCTCGCTGGTGCTCGGCGCGGTGTTCGTTCCGGTGGCGCTGCTGCCGGGCACCACCGGGATGCTGCTGCGGCACTTCGGCCTCGCGGTGACCTGCGCCGTGCTGATCTCGCTGCTGAACGCGCTGACCCTCTCGCCGGCGCTGTGCGCGCTCCTGATGCGCCGAGAACCCGAACACAAGGCCGCCCTCTTCCGCAGCTTCGACCGCGGCTTCGCCGCGCTGGCGACGCGTTACGACCGCGGCGTGCGCGCTCTTTTGCCGCGGCGAGCGCTCGTGGTCGGGATCTTCGCCGTGCTCAGCGCGGCGACCCTCCTGCTCTTCCAGACCGTGCCCAGCGGCTTCATCCCGGACGAGGACATGGGCTACTTCATCACCAGCTTCCAGCTCCCCGACGGCGCGGCGCTCGACCGGACGGACGAGGTGGCCCGGGAAGTCGAGCAGATCCTGATGTCCACGCCGGGCGTGATCAGCACGAACGTCTTCGGCGGCTTCGACGCACTGACCGGCACCTTCCCTCCGAATTTCGGCTCGATCTTCGTGACGCTCGCGCCGTGGGACGAGCGCGCGAAGAAGGGACAACCGATCGACGCGATCTACGCGGCCGTCCGGCCGCGCTTCAACGCGATCCCCGAGGCGCGGGTCTTCGCGCTCAATCCGTCGCCGCTGCGCGGCCTGTCGCGGGTGGGCGGATTCGAGCTCCAGATCCAGGACCGCGCCGGCAGCCCGCTCTCCCTGCTGGCCGACGTGACCCAGCGCATCGTCGACGAGGGGAGCCGCTCTCCCGAGCTGCGGAACCTCTTCACCGGCTTCCGCCCCTACGTGCCACAGATCGAGGTCGACCTCGATCGCACGAAGGCCAAGACGCTCGGCGTGCGGGTGAACGAGGTCTTCGAGACCCTCCAGACCTTCATGGGCGGCCTCTACATCAACGACTTCGACCGCTTCGGTCGGCTCTTCCGCGTGTATGCCCAGGCGGAGGGCGACCTGCGCGCGAAACCCGAAGACGTGCAGCGACTCTGGGTGCGCTCGGAGCGGGGCGAGATGGTGCCGCTCGCCACGCTGCTGTCGCTGCGGCGCGTCGCGGGGCCGCGCGACATTCCGCACTACAACGTCCACCGCTCCGCGAAGATCCAAGGCGAGGCGGCACCGGGCTACAGCTCGGGGCAGGCTCTCGACCGCATGGAGGCGATCGCGCGCGCGGTGATGCCGCCGACGATGTCGTTCGAGTGGACCGGCACCGCCTACCAGGAGCGCCAGGCCGGCAGCGAGACGCGCATCATCCTGGCGCTCTCGCTGCTCGTGGTGTTCCTGTTCCTGGCGGCGCAGTACGAGAGCTGGAGCCTGCCGCTCGCGATCCTGCTGGTCGTGCCGCTGGCCTTCCTCGGGGCGCTCGGCGCGCAGGCGCTGCGCGGGCTCTCCAACGATATCTACTGTCAGATCGGGCTGGTCACGCTGATCGGCCTGGCCTCCAAGAACTCGATCCTGATCGTCGAGTTCGCCAAGCGGCGGCGCGCGGAGGGCGCGAGCCTGCCGGACGCCGCGCGCGAGGCGGCGGAGACCCGGCTGCGCCCGGTGCTGATGACCGCGCTCGCCTTCATCCTCGGCGTGGCACCGCTGGTGCTGGCGAGCGGCGCCGGCTCGGCGGCGCGGCGCTCGCTCGGCACAGCGGTGTTCGGCGGTATGCTGGTCGCGACCTCACTCTCGCTGGTGCTGGTGCCGGCGGTCTACGTGGTGGTGCAGGGCGCGGCGGAGTGGACCGGGCAACGGCTGCGCGGCGCGCTGCCGGGGAGTGAAGCGCAATGACGCGTCGGCAGATGGGGTTGGTTCTCGCGCTGTGCGCCGCGCAGGCGGTCGCCTGCGGGTCCGGCGAAGGGCCCGGAGGTCCGCCGCCGCCGGAGGTGCGGGTCGCGACGGCGCGCATCGGCTCCGTTCCGGATCGGCGCGAGTACGTCGGCAACGTACGCGCGACGAACTCGGTGGACGTGCGCGCCCGCGTGCGCGGCTACCTGATGGCGCAGCGCTTCGCGGACGGGCAGCTCGTCGAAGCGGCCGACGTGTTGTTCGCGATCGACCCCAGCACCTATCACGTGGAGCTGGCCGAGGCGAAGGGACAGCTCGCCCGCGCCAGAGCCGCTGCCGAGCGGGCCCGGCGCGACTTCGAGCGCGCGGAGGAGCTGGTGCGCGACAACGTGGCGAGCATTTCGGTGCTGGACGCGCGGCGCGCCGAGCGCGACGCCGCCGAGGCGGAGATCGCCAGCGCCGAGGCGAACGTGCGCGCCGCCGAGCTGAACCTCTCCTACTGCACCGTGCGCGCGCCGATCTCCGGGCACATCGGCCGCGCGCTGGTGGACGTCGGCAACCTGGTGGGCGAATCCGGACAGGACACCGTGCTCGCGCACATCGTGCAGACCGACCCGATCCACGTCGACTTCGCACCCACCGAGCGCGACCGCCTCAACGTGCTGCGCGGCGCGGCGGAGGGACGCCTGCCGACCCGGCGTGAGGGCGTCCAGGTGCAGATCATCCTCGGCGACGGCACGCCGTATCCACACGCGGGCGCGATCGACTACGTCGACCCGACGATCGAGCCGACGCGCGGCACCGTCGCCGTGCGCGCGCTGGTGCCGAACCCCGAGGGCGCCCTCAAGCCCGGCGAGTTCGTGCGCGTGGTGGTCGTGTTCCCCGACGTGCGCGACGCCGTTCTGGTGCCCCAGCGCGCGCTCCAGGATCAGCAGGGCGGCAGCTACGTGCTGGTGGTGAAGCCGGACGACAGCGTCGAGTCGCGCCGCGTCACGCTCGGCGCCACCCACGACGGTATGCAGCAAATCACCGACGGTCTCGCCTCCGGCGAGCTCGTGATCGCCGACGGCGTGCAGAAGGCGCGGCCGGGTCAGAAGGTGGTGCCGAAGCCGTGGACGGACGGGGGCGCGGCGAGCGAAGCGGCGGCGCAGGCCGAGCTGCCGGCGCAGGCGCCGACACCGGCGCCGGATTAGCCTCCCCCGCCCTTGCTGACTTTGACCTTTTTGATACTGCTCATCCGCGAGGTCGAACCCGCTTGATTCGAAGCGGTGACTCGGCAGGAGTATGAGCCGGCGATGGCCGGTGTAAAAGTCGCCTGCACGGCGCCGAGGATGTCAGTGCCGTCTTTGATCCATTGATACTCGAGAATGCGCGGCGCTCTGAAGAGAAATGCTCCAAGCAGGTCGGGTGCCCACTGTCCATTCTTGCAAGTGAGCTCCCTGCCCACCTTGGCTCCACCCGAGATGCCTGGAGCATCGGTGGACACGGGGGCCTTCAGTAACGCCGGGAAGAGCGGGGAGATCTCGCTGCCGTAGAGGGTCGACGCGGCGCCGGTGCCATCCAGGTTTCCAACCCGGATCGAGCCCGAGCCGAAGTTGGCCCAGTAGATCCTGTTGGCTTCGGGATCGATCGCCACCCCGCCAGGCGCGCCTTCTCCGCTGTACAGGGTCGTGATGCCAGTACCGTCCAGGTTTGCGACGCGTACTGCACCGGGACCACTGCAGCAGGCGCCGAACTGGGCCCAATAGATCTTGCCGGCTTCGGGATCGATCGCCACTCCGATGGGGGTATCTTCGCCGCTCACCAGCGTCGACGCAGCTCCCGAGCCGTCCAGGTTTCCGACTCGGATCTCATCGGAGTACTGATTCGCCCAGTAAATGGTGCCGGCCGCGGTGTCGATGGCTACGCCGCTCGGTGCGGTTCCGGGCGCCTCCTGGAATAACGTGGCTGCTGCGCCCGAGCCGTCCAGGTTCGCGACCCGGATCGCGTTAGTTCCGAAATTGGCCCAATAGATTCTCCCCGCGGCGGGGTCGATTGCGACTCCACAAGGGAAGCCCTCCTCACTAAACAAGGTCGACGCCGCGTCCGAGCCATCCAGGTTCGCGACCCGAATTCCGTCGAAGTTGAAGTTGGCCCAGTAGATCGTTCCGGCCGCAGGGTCGATCGCCACACCACAAGGGCTGCCCTCGCCGCTGAACAGGTCCAATGGAGTTCCCGAGCCATCCAGGTTTGCAGCACGGATCGTCCCGGCCGCCTCATTGCCCCAATACAAACTGTCTGCCGCGTTCGACGTGACAGGCAGGCTGAGCGCGACCAGTACGATGAGATGCGTCAGACAGTTCAGCTCGAGCTTCTTCATCTTGATCTCCAACATGACGTGCGGGTGCTGTGCAGCTGCCACGAGCTGTAGTTGTCGAAGGGACGCCGTAGTCATCGGACCGCCGGAAGAGCCACCTGAGCGAGGCTTGGCCTGCGCCCCCCGAGCCGGCGCGTCCGTCGTAGGCCGTGCGCCGGTACATGACGCGTTGGACGCTGGTGAGTGCGAGATCCGCGCGACGCGACCTCGGAGCAGATCATCTGCGATCGCCACCCTCGTGCGCTGGATCACGTAGAGGCGACCGGACAAGTGCCGAGAGGCATAGAAGACCGTTGCGTCTTCGAGCGCCAGTCCCCGTCGGCTGAGCCGTCACGGGGCCCAGGGCGACCGCACGCTCGCCGGCGCGGAGAGCGCGCGTGTTCAATGAGTGGATCCGCCCCTCGACACGCGCCACCGGAGCGCGGCAGGATCGCACGCAGCCCGGCAGCGTTACGCAGATCTCTAACGCCGCGTCGCACTAATGCCGCCGGCCTACAACCGCCGGTGATACGGGGACTTTCGCCCGTGGTATACGTCTCGGGGATTCCGTGATACACAGACCGCTGCCGCAGTTTGCGCGGCGTTAGACAGACCTGTCGAATACAGTTGGGCCGGCATGCTGTTGATGATGTGAGCAACCTGATACTGAACAAGGTCAAGCCTGTTCGGCTCCGGGAAGTCGGTCTCGACGAGGCGTGGCTCCAGAAGCAGATCGCCGGTGACACGTCCCTGCTCGGGCTCGGCGAGCTTCACCTGATTCAGCGGGAGAAGAGTCAGCCGACCGGTGGACGTATCGACTTCCTCATGTCCGACCCGGAGACGGACACGCGGTTCGAGATCGAGGTCATGCTGGGTGCTGTGGACGAGAGCCACATCATCAGGACCATCGAGTACTGGGATGTTGAGCGGCAGCGGTATCCCACCCTGGAGCACCGTGCGGTCATCGTCGCCGAGGGGATCACCGCGAGATTCTTCAATGTGATCCGCCTGCTGAACCGCGCGGTTCCGCTGGTTGCGATCCAACTGAGCGCGTTCGTCGAGGATGAGTCGATCGTGCTTCACTTCACGCGCGTGCTCGACACGTACGAATTTGGCGGTGACGCTGAGGATGACGAGGACAGCGGCGAGCAGGCGGACCGTAGTTACTGGGAGAAGCGCGCTGCACGCGAGTCACTCGAGGTCGTTGATTCGGTGCTGACGCTGTTGCCCTCGCAACCTGGAGGGCCGAGAGTCACCTACAACCGAGGACACATCGCAGTTGGGACCTCCGGCTACAACTTCTGCTGGTTTCACCCGCGCAAGGCTGCGTACTGTCGTGCCCACTTCAAGATGCCTGCAGAGCAACGGCAATCGGTGATCGAGCGGCTTGAGAGCGCCGGCATCGAGGCAGCCATCAAGGGCCGCAGCTCCGTCCGCATGAGGGTCGCCAAGGATGACGTCGGCAAGAACCGCCAGCTTCTCGGCGAGGTTCTCGGTGTCGCGGAGCAGTGGTCTCGGCGATGATGCGGCGCGATCGCGCCGGGGGAGTTCGGAGTGTTCTTCGATCAGGTCGTCACCGAGTTGCGGGCGAGCGGGACGGTAGATCCGGCGAAGATTGGCGAAACGATTGCCCGTATAGGAAAGTCGTGGAAACTTGACATTCATCCCGAGCGCGTGCCCGAGGCGGCGAGGCCCTTCCTCCCGCGCTGACAGGGCCGGGCGCGTCGTTTTCCGTGCGCGAACCCATCCGTCACGTCTGGTCAAGTGCGCGACGGCCGCCCAACACGTATTCGCAGATGACTGACGACGTGACGCGAATCCTCCGTGACGCCTATGATCGCAGGGTCGAGGAGCGCGGTATGCGGCCCGCTCCGGCTTGGGAGACCGCAGAGCGCGACGCTTTCCTCGAGCTCCTTCAACAGGAGCAGAACACCAGCCTGCTCGAGCTCGGGGCGGCGACCGGTTCGGACGCTGCGTTCTTTCAGGCTCACGGCTTCGATGTCGTTTGCGTCGATCTGTCCCCCCAGATGGTCGACCGCTGCAGGGCCAGGGGCCTGGTCGCGCACGTGATGGACGTGGCCGATCTTCACTTTCCCGCGGATTCTTTCGGTGCCGTGTACGCCATGAACTGCCTGGTCCACGTGCCCAAGTCTCAGCTACGCGGGGTTCTTGCGCGCGTCAGCCGCGTCATCAAACCTGATGGACTCTTCTACGTCGGGCTCTACGGACGGTTCGTAGTAGTCGTCATCCCACACACCTTCAAACTCGCGACCTCTGGAACGGGCTGCACTTCCAGTCGCTGATTCTCAGAAGACCTTGTTCGGCGGCTCGGCGTGGCTGACTCCGTGCGCTTCGAGCCAGCGCAGGAACTCCGAGTGCTCGACGAGCTTCATCTTGTGGATGTAGCGCGGGCAATTCGATTCTGTCATAGCGCCACAGCGTCAACTGGGACAGCACGGGAGACGCCGCCTAAAGCCCTCTCTCGCGCGAGCCGAAGATCCCAGCGTGGAGAGCACTTCCATCGGCGAGCTGCACGGCGGTGTCGCGCCGGAAGTAGCGCTCCGCGCATGCACGGCGACAACGGCCCGTTCGCTCGCCGCGGGCGCGCATCTCGAGTCGGTCCAGCTGCTGCGGGCTGCGGCGGCGCTCGCGGTGATCGGCTGGCACCTCGGCTGGGTCGCCCGGGCGTTTCCCGGCGCGCTCCCCACCCTGCCCCGCGCGCTGGCCTTCGGCTACGCGGGGGTCGATCTCTTCTTCGTGATCAGCGGATACGTGATCTGCCACATCACCGCGGATCGCCCCTTCCGCCTCGCGCGCTTTGCGGCCCGGCGCTGGCTGCGCATCGCGCCGCTCTACTGGCTCTTCACCGGGCTCGCCGTCGTCGCCGCGTGTCTGCACCCCGCCTGGGGCGGCGAGAAGCTCGACCCGATGTTCCTGCTCCACTCCCTGTCGCTCCTGCCGATGCGCGCGCTGCCCTTCCTCGAACTCGGGTGGTCCCTCGAGCACGAGATGCTCTTCTACGCGCTGGCCGGCGTACTGCTCGCCACCGGGAAAGGTCGTTGGCTGCCTCACGCCCTCGCGTTCGGATTCGCCGTGGGTGTGCTGCTCCACGGAGTCGTCCCGGAGCTGACGGGTCGGCGCAGCTTCGACGCGCACTTGTTCTCGCTCTACCACGTCGGGTTCCTGACGGGTGTGCTGCTGTTCCGCTACCGGGATGCCCTCTCGGATCTGGACTGGCGTATTCCGCTGGTCGCCGGGACGCTCGCTCTGCTGCCGGTGTCGAGCTGGGTCGCCGATCACTACGTGCGCCCCGACGCCACCTGGCACGTTGCGACCCAGCCCTACGGTCTGGCCGGCGTCGGCCGCGCGCTGGGCTACGCCCTGTGCTCGGGACTCCTGTTGCAGGGACTCCTCTCCGCCGAGCGTGTCGGCGCCTTCGACCGCATCCCCCGCTCGCTGCGCGCTGCGCTGAACCGGATCGCCGACGCGTCGTATGTGCTCTATCTGAGCCATCTCTTCGTGTACTCGCTGCTCGCGAAGCTGTACATCGCACTCGGCGTGCCCGCCGAGCTCGCGGCGCCTGCGCTCGCGCTGGCGCTGCTCGCCGCCGTGCTCTTCGCGATCGCCGTGCACGTCGCGATCGAGCGCTCGCTGCTGCGCGCAATCCACGCTCCACTGCCCTCCGGCTCGAAGAGCGCCCTCGCCGTCTTCGAGAGGGTTGATTGAGGATCGGAGCGAGGGTGCGGTGTCCTCGATCACAGGCCGTTGTCGCGGAGGGCCAGGGCGATGCGTTGGGCGACCCAGCGGTTGCCCGCGCTCGAATGGTGGCCCCGAGCGTAGAGCGTCCGGAAGCGCGGGGGCGCGCGGTCTCGCTCCGCGGTGAGCTCCGGCAGGAGATCGAGGGTCTCGACCCCGCTCGCTCGCGCGCAGTCCACGACCGCGCGGGCGTGGGTTCGCTCGTCGATCCCCGCGCGGCTGCCGTAGACGTGCGGGGCGGCGTACTGCGCGACCAGCAGGAACGGCAGCCCGTTTTCGCGCGCGAAGCGATCGAGGCGCGCGACGAGCTTGCAGGAGATCGCGATCGCGCGAGCGAGGTCGCGGCTCACCCATTCGGAGCGCCATCCACCGATGTACCAGAGGTCGGCCTTGCCGAGGCGGCGCATCATCAAATCCGTCAGGTAGCTGTATCCGAGGATCGAACGCGTCCATCCGATCTCGTCGACGCGAGGCCGCGCTCGTGAGGTGGGAACGTTCCGGAGGACGAGCTCGCCGCGC
>CAZPNB010000192.1:0-6903 GCA_964587305.1 uncultured Spirochaetales bacterium
ACCAGCAGCGCGACGATCAGCGCTTCGGCCGGCTCCGGCAGCACGCGGATCGCCTCGCCTTCGCCGAGGCCGTAGCGGATCAACTGGTTCGCGAAGAGTCCGTGCAGCGCCGCGCCGACGATCTCGCCGTCGCCGCAGGAAAAGTGGAACGCGTCCCGCAGGCTCTCCGCCGACACTCCGACGATCGCGATGCGATCGCGGAACAGCGGATTTCCGGCCTTCTCGGCCAGCAGCTCCGAGAGGGTCGTAGCCGGAAACTCGACGTGCGCGCCGCGGCAGTCGAGCAGGATCTGATAGCCACCGGCGTCGATGCCGGCGTAGGAGCCCGCGCGGGCGGCGAGCCGCGGCAGCGGCGCGCCGCCGATCTGCATCCGCTGCGGGTCGGACGGATCCGGCCCCAGCTGGACCCCCGCGTCGCCCAAGTAGAACAAGGCGAGTAGCAGCGCGAACGAGGTGCCGGCAGAACCGTCGCGGTCCTCCATCATCAGCAGGCTGCGCCGCGCCACGCCATCCGGGTCGACGACCATGTTGTTGAAGCCGACTTGCGCGCCTGCCGGCGCATCGACCCCGGCCGAGGTCCCGTCGCCGAACTTCGAAGGGAACACGATTCGCGGATTCGCGCTCAGGCGTTCCGCCAGCGCTTCGCTGCCCGGCGGCACCGGAATGTCCCGGTAGATGTCGACGCCGATCGCGCGTGCGCCGGAGGCCTCCAAGCGCTCGATCGCGAGCGCCAGCGTCGCGTCGGGCAGCGGATAGCTGCCGAGCTGCTGGATGTCCGACTCGGTCACTTCGACTAGCGCCACGCGGGAGGGTGCGTCAGACGCGCGCGACGCCCAACGCTGGTGATGGTCGTAAGCCACCAGCTCGAGGCGCTCGAGCCAGCCCGCGCGGCGCGCGCCCAGCACGATCAGCGCGACGGAAAGCGATGCGATCGCCGCCACCACGCCCACGCTGACTCGCATCGGTCGCTTCATCGCTACAACCAGTTGCTGATCAGCACGTAGGGCGCCCAGTAGCCCGGGTGCCGATAGCTTCGCTGCGCGATCAGGGCCCGTTGCGCGCGGCGCAGCGCCTCAGCCTTCGAGACGCCGCCGCTCGCGAGCTGTCGATAGAACAGAGAGACGAGCTCGGCGGCGGCCTGGTCGTTCACCGTCCACAACGTGGCGAGCGCGCTCCGCGCCCCGGAGCGGATCGCGATGCCAGCCAGGCCGAGCGCCGCGCGCTCGTCGCCGGCCGCGGTTTCGCAGGCGCTGAGCGTCAGCAGTTCGAGGGGCTGATCCGCGTAGCGCGTGCGCTCGATGAGGGCGCTCAGGTCGTCCATACCCAGACGCCCGTCGTAGGTGAGCAGGAAGCTGTTCGACGGGGAGTCCCCGAACTGCGCGTGCGTCGCGATGTGCACGATGTTGAAGCGCTCGCTCGAGAGCGACGCGGTGACGGACTCGGCGGTGAACTCCTGGTCGACGAGTCGCGTGCCCTCGAAGAGGGCGTCGACCGCGTCGAGCTCCGAGCCGACGGCTTCGAGCGCCGGGAAGTCGCCGCTGGCGACAGTGAGCCCGACCAGCAGCGCGCGCGCCTGCTCCACGTCGATCGAGTGCGGCTCGGTCAGCTGGAGCGCGGGAATCACCGCGACCGGGTACTTCTCCACCAGGAAGCGACCACTCTCGCGGTCGTAGAGCGCCGCGAGCGGGATCGTGCGCAGCGACCCGCCCGGGACGAACACCACGGTGTCACGCTCGCGAAGGCCGAGCTGGGCCTCGATCGGCCGAACTAACAGATCGTAGAGCCGGGCGGCGTGCGGCCGATACTCGCGGCTCGTGCGCCTGGGCAGCAGCGCGCGGAGCTGCCGCACGCTCTGCTCGAACTCCTCGGCCTTCACCGGTACCGAGACCAGCTCGAGCGCGTCGCCCCGGCCGACGATCAGCTCGAGGCGGTCGTCGAACAGCACCGGATACACGACCACCGCGCCGGGAACCTGCTCGGCCCGCGAGCGGACCTCGCTCGCGAGGCAGGCGTCCTGGAAGTAGTCGCGGAGCTCCGCCGACTTGAGCTCCTCGAGACGCTGGCGCGACTCGTCGAGGAGTGCGCTGCGCTGTTCCGGCCGAATCGCCGCTGCGGCCTCGCGCAGGAGCAGATCGACCAGACCCCGGTAGACGGGCTCGACGGAGTCCGCGAAGCGCAACCCGGCGACGCCGGGACCGCGCAGCCCGTCGAGCGTGGCGACCGCGCGGCGGTACGCGAGGAGCGCGCCGGCGCGATCGCCGCCGGCCAGCAACAGGCCAGCGAGCTGGCTTTCCCAACGGAACTGCGCCTCCGGCGCCACGGCTCGCTGCGCCGCCGCCGCTGCGCGTCGCGTCAACGCGACGGCATCTTCGCGCCGCCCCGCGAGCTCGTAGAGTCGCGCGAGATCCCCACTCGCCCAGGACGCGGTGCGATCAGCGCCGATCCGCTCGGCCAGCTCGAGCGCGGCGCGGTAGCCGGCCGCAGCTCGCTCCAGTCGGGCGGTGCGCTCGGCGCCGTTCACCAATGCGGCGAGGTCCTCCCAGGAGCGCGAAACGTGGATCCGCAGTTGCGCCCGGGCATCGCTATCGGGAAGGCCGTCGGCGAGGCGGGCCGCGCGCTCGAGCGCCGCGGCCGCCTGCATCGGACGCTGCTCCTCGAGCCAGGCGCGTGCGGCTCTGGCAGCGGACTGCGCCGCGATGCGCGTGGCGCCCGCCTCGAGCGCGCTGGCCTCGCTGAGCTCGAACGCGTCGGCCGAGGGCTCGCCGCGTGCCGCGCGCAGCTCCGCGTCGGTCGCGAGAAGTTCGGCGCGCAGCGCGCGGTCGCGGGCCGCCGCTGCCCGCTCCAAGCCGCGAGCCAGCTCCTGCTGCGCGCGCTCGAAGTCACCTTGCTCAACCCGGATTGCCGCCAGTGCGCCCGCGGCGGCAGCTTCGAGGCGGGCATCGCCGAGCGGGGTTGCGACGTCGCGGGCCTCTTCGAGGAGCGCCACCGCTTCGCTGGAAAAGCCGAGCCCCACCAGTGCCTGCCCCGCGCGCAACAGGCTCTCGGAGCGGCGGGCGGGACGCCCCTCCTCGGCGTGGCGGCCGGCCGCAGCCACCCACAGCCGCACCGCTTCCTCGTCGGAGCCGCGCTGGTGGGCCTCTCTCGCCATCCGTTCCAGTGTCACGGCGGGGGCGTCCGGGACCGGGAGCCCGGCGGTGACCGGGCCGACCCGCGGGGCGTCGCCCGAGCACGCACCGCCGGCCGAGACGGAGCCCGCCGCTGCAAGCGCGGGATCCGAGGTTCCGATCAACCAGCACGCAGCGAGCAGACGCAGGAGCACCGACACACCGCCAGTCTATAGCCCGTGAGGGCCGCAGCCCGTGAACTTGCTTCACAGGCCAACGCAAAGCCTTCCCCCGGGTGAGCCGGTTTCCACCTGTCTGGACATCCCGTGAGGAGGTTTCGAGAATGACCTTGTCTTGCGCGGCTCGGCCGGGTTAGGTTTACGCGGCGCGCTCTGATTCCAGCATCGATCCATCGGCGGTGTCGGGTAGTTCCGAGAGCGGGGAAGGTTGGTGCGGCCTGTGGTCGTAGAGGAGTCGCCCGTGCGCCGGGCTTTATCCAGGCGCCTGGCCATGTTACCGCTCGCGATCGTCCTGCTGGCCGTTCCGGCCCGGGGCGCAAGCCTTCTCTGGCTCGGGGACCTGCCCGGCGGCGCGTTCGAGAGCCGCGCCACGGGGATCTCCGCGAACGCCTCGACAGTCGTCGGCGCGAGCCGATCCGGTGCGCACTCGGGCCAGTTCGAGGCGTTCCGCTGGACCGGCGAGGGGGGCATGCTCGGCCTCTACTCGGCCGGCGAAGCCAATGATGAGACGCGGCGCAGCTACGCGTACGGCGTCGACGCAACCGGCACCTGCGTCGTCGGGGAGACCACCTCCCCGAACGCCCCGCAGTTCGAAGAGGCCGTCGTCTGGAGGAACGGCGGGTTCAAGCTCGGCGGCTTCCTGGCGGGAGGCAAGAGGTCGGTGATGCTGGGTGTCGACGACGCCTGCACCCAGGCGGTCGGCGCTAGCCGGATCCACCTCGACAAAGCCGTCCGGTTCCTGATCGGGACGAATGGCGTTCAGGTCGAAAGCTTGGGCATCCCGCAGGGCTTCGAGAGCTCCACCGCGGTGACGATCGCCGGTCAGGCGCCGTTCATCGGCGGCTTCTTGGACCCCATCTCCGAGGCGAACCCCGAAATCCAGGCGTTCCGCCGCACGGTCGACACACCCTACAAACTGCAGGGGCCCGGCACGATCAACCGGCTGAACACCGACGGAACCGTCGGAGCGGGCGAGTTGAACGGGCTCCCGGCTCGCTGGACCACCGACCTGAAGCTCGAGGCACTTCCGCTTCCGGCCGGCTTCAGCGGCGGCGAGGCGCTCGGGGTATCGCCGAACGGGAAGACCCTCGTCGGCCGTCTCGAGGGTCCGGGCGAGTCACAGGCCTTCGTCTGGAGCGCCGCGCTGGGCGGCGTGCGCGTGCTGTCCGACCTGCTCGCGGAGCGAGGCGTCGCACTTCCCGACGGCGGGGTGCTACTGGAGGCAACCGGCGTCGCGGCGGACGAGAGCACGATCGTCGGAACCGGATTGAACGCGTCGGGCAAATACGAGGCGTACCGCGTGAGCCTCGAGGCGCCGCAGCCCGGGTCCCGGATCGCGGCCGGAACGGACTTCGCTTGCGCGCTCTTCGACCAGGTCGACCTCGACGGCGAGATCGTCGACGGCACCCGATGTTGGGGCGACGCTGCCCTCGCGACGCCGCCCCCGCAACCGCTGATCGCGCTCGCCGCCGGCCGCCAGACCGCGTGCGGGCTCGACGCCGCCGGCATCGTGAGCTGCTGGGGCGACTCGAACCAGGGCGAACAGGAGTTCGTCGGCCGCGTCGCGCGCGAGATCCGCGGCGGCGACGGCTTCATGTGCATCCGGAACAGCGCCGACCGGTTGGAGTGCACTAGCGGAGCGCCGCCCGAGCTCGGCGCCGAGCTGGGTCAGATCCCGATCTCGACCTTCGACGTCGGCGACGATCACGCGTGCGTGGTTGCGGCGGCGGACGGTGAGGTGCTGTGCGCCGGCCCGATGCCGGACCCGGACGGCCGGCTCGAGCCGCCCGCGGACCTGCGGGCGGGCCAGGTGTTCCTCGGGCGCAACACGAGCTGCGCGATCGAGGGCGTCGGCGGCATGGTGAAGTGCTGGGGCTCCGCGGCGTTCGGTCAGTCGGCGAATCCCGACGGCACCCACGCTCAGGGCGCCGGCGGTCCGAACCACCTCTGCACGATTCAGGAGCCCGCGGACGGCGAGGTCGGCGCGCCGCTCTATTGCCAAGGGCGCGGCGCATTCGACACGCCGGACGGCGAGGCCACGCCGATCCCGTTCAATCCGGTCGACGGCCAGCGGCTCTACAGCGCGGTGACCGCCGGCGGCGACGATCTGGTCGGCTTCACCTGCGCGCTCGACGACGAGGGCCGCCCGTTCTGCTTCGGGGGCGCGAACGCGAGTGGTGAGACCTGCCCGCCCGGCGACCAGGAGGACTGCGACGGAATCCCGGCCTTCGCGGACAACTGCTTCGAGGTCGCGAACGCGGACCAAATCGACTCGGACGGCGACGGCGTCGGCGACGCCTGCGATGCGTGCCCGGGCGGCATCGACCAGCTCGACATGGACGAAGACGGCATCCCGGACGCGTGCGATCTGTGCAAGGACCGCGCGCTCGGCGAGAACCGCGAGTGCCCGACCTCGGTGCTCTATCTGGTGACACCCGACGAGGCGGCGGAGATCGTGCTGCCGGAGTCGGGGCCGCTCCTGCTGCTGCGCGCGGCCAGCGCGCCGCTCGCTGTCGCCACGACGGCGACGAGTACGACGTTCGAGGTCTTCAAGCTGGTCCTCGACTGCGGTCAAGACACGATCAAGGCCGCCTCCGGCGCGTTCGCGGTTCCGACGACCGCCACGCAGGCCATCGTCGGCAACAACTGCGGTCGGAACGGCTGCGATCCCACCGACCCCGACGATCGGCTCGGGCCCACGGTCGACGGCGCGAACTCCACCGTGATCAACCTCGACGACCCGAACCGGGGCTCGCTCGCGGCCGGCACGGTCGGCTTCAAGCTCCGCAATGATGTGTCGGGTTTGTGCGGACCGGGTCAGGTCGTGCGACTCGCCGACGTGCTGATCTTCGACAACGTGCCGGGTCTGACGCCCGCATTCAGCCTGACCGGTGTGACCGACGAGCTCGGCGCGCTGCTCGAGAGCGACGCGCCACTTGGCGAAGATCCGGAGCTCCTGCTGCGCGGCTACACGAGCGCGCCGGTGCTGACGGTGAAGTTCCGTCCGCAGGTGGGCGGACCCTCCAACGAGACGAGCGTTTTCGGGGATGCGCCGTTCCTCGTCGATACCGTGCGCGGGTCGATCGTCGGCGCCACCGGAATCCTCGGCTGCGACATCCCGGTAGGTGTGGATGCCTGCTCCGGGCTGCCGAAGTTCCGGTGCTCCAACACCGGCTCCGTGCCAAACACCAAGCTGCCCCAGAACACGGACTTCGCGAGCGCGCAGACCTACGTGCTCGGGCCGGGCGTGTCGAGCGTGCCGGGCGTCGCGACCAACCAGATCTTCTACTCGTTCCAGGCGATCTTCACGACCTCTCAGGGCTCGCGCCGGGCCTTCAACCCCGGAGCGCTCCAGCCCTTCCTGACCGCGACGATTGCGACCAACGCCAGCGGAAGCCCCGCGTACGTCACCGATCGGCTCGGCGAGGTGCTCGGTGTCGGCTCGACATGCCAGCCGGATCCATCCAAGTTCAATTTGGGGAGCTTCGTCGTCGCTGTCCAGACGATCGGCGGGGGAAAGGTCGCGGCGGGCGACTCCGACAGCGAGTCGTCGATCAAGC
>CAZPNB010000193.1:0-2707 GCA_964587305.1 uncultured Spirochaetales bacterium
GCGAGCTGCAGCAGCGTGCGAGGCGCTCGGGCAAGTCGATCGCGCCGCGCGCATCCTGGCGGAGCTGCACCGGGATCGCGGCAATGGCGAAGAGGCGGCTCGCCAGTTCGAACGTGCGGGTGAGTGGATGGAGGCCGGCGACCTCTACCGCTCGTTCGAACGTTTCGACAAAGCCGGCGAGTGCTACGAGCGCTTCGGAGACGGCGCTCAAGCCGCGGAGATGTTCAATCTCTCGGGCGATCGCGATCGCGCCGCCAGCAACTACGAGCGCGCAGGGCGCTATTCCGAAGCGGCAGAGCTCTTCGCGCTGGCCGGCGATACCGCGCGTGAGGCCGATCTGCTGGAGAAGGCTTCGGAATACCTCCGTGCCGGGCGGATCCATCTCGAGGCGGGTCGCACCGAGGAAGCCATCGGAGCGCTGCAGAACGTGGGGATCGACGACTCGGACTTCGCAGCGGCGGCGGCGTTGCTCGGTCGAATCTTCCGCGATCGAGAGCAGTATTCCCTCGCGATCGCGAAGCTGCGCGAGGCCCTCGGCAACCGCGAGATCGAGCGACCGAACCTCGACGCCTTCTTCTGCCTCGCGACCGTCCACGAGGCCAACGGCGACTGGCAAGAGGCGCACAATCTCTACGAGAAGGTCCTGGCCTTCGACTACGGCCATCAGGACACGGCCGCTCGTCTGGAGCGGGCCCGCGCCCAGCTCGCGCAGGCGCGGGAGAATCCGGCGGCGGCGCCAGTCACCGCCGGAGCGAGCACTTCAGGGCGCTACATCAGCTGCGGCACGCTCGGCCGTGGAGGCATGGGGATCGTCTACAAGGCCGAAGACACCGTGCTCGACCGTGTCGTGGCCTTCAAGGTACTGCCCGAGTCGCTGAAAGAGAATCCTCAGGCTCTCAAGAACTTTCTCAGAGAGGCCAAGAGCGCGGCACAGCTTAATCATCCGAACATCGTGACCGTGTACGACGCCGGCGAGCAAGACGGCGTGTACTACATCGCGATGGAGTACGTGGACGGCAATACGCTCAAGGACATCATCAAGAAGCGCGGGAAGATCGCGCCGCGCGGCATCGTCCACGTGGTTTCACAGATGTGCGAGGCGCTTGCCTACGCACACGAGAAGAAGATCGTTCACCGCGATGTAAAGACGGCAAACACGATGTGGACGAAGGACCGCAAGGCAAAGATCATGGATTTCGGTCTTGCGAAGGTGATCGAAGAGGTTCGGAACCACACGACCGTCGTATCGGGTACGCCGTACTACATGAGCCCCGAGCAGACGCTCGGGAGGAACGTCGACCAGCGGTCGGATCTCTATTCGCTCGGGGTGTCCGTGTTCGAGATGGCGACGGGAGCGCTGCCTTTCACCGAGGGCAATCTGCCCTATCACCACGTCCACACGCCGCCGCCCCGTCCACAGGATCTGGAACCCGAGCTTCCCGAGGCGATCGCCCGGTTGATCGAGCGCTGTCTTCGAAAGGATCCGGCGGAGCGCTATCAATCCGCGCGCGAGATCCTTGCGGAGCTCCGATCGGCCGATTCGCCCGCAGCTCCCTCGATGTGACGATCGCGTCACACCCGTGACGTGATCGTCACGAATTTCGTGGGATGCGCGAGGGAATCGCGGCGGTCGAAACGCGGTATCAGGTACTCAACTATCTGATTCGGCTCGTTTAATTGATCGAGAACCAGTAGCGGTGGCTGCGGCACGCGGCTTGCTAATAGGGCCGAGCAAGTATCCGCGCGTTGTCCCCTGACGTGCGGATATTCGAGGGGGGAACTCACTTTGGTTCAGCGGACGATCGCGGAGAAAGTTTCGTGTACCGGCGTAGGCCTCCACAGCGGAACGCCCGCGCAGCTCACGCTCCATCCGGCACGCGCGAACACGGGGATCGTGTTCGTGCGCTCCGATCTCGGCGAGCCGGTGGCGATTCCGGCGCGCTCGGCCGAGGTGGTATCGACCGCGCTGGCCACGACCCTCGGTCGGGGTCACGCGACGGTGGGGACCGTCGAGCATCTGCTCGCGGCGCTCTACGGACTCTGCATCGACAACGTGCAGATCGAGATCGATGGCCCCGAGCTGCCTGTGATGGACGGAAGCTCAGCGCCCTTCGTCTATCTGATCCGCTCCGCCGGGATCTTCCAGCAGCGTGAAGCGCGCCAGGTGCTGCGCATCCGCCGCAAGATCGAGGTGGTGGACGGTGACCGGTACATCAGTATCGAGCCGGCCCGCGACTTCCGGGTCAGCTACGCGGTGGACTTCGACCACCCTGCGATTCGCCGTCAGGAGCTCGAGTTCGGTTCTCTGTCTCCGGAGCGCTTCGAGCGGGACATCTCGGCTGCGCGCACGTTCGGCTTCCTGCGCGAGGTGCACGCACTCTGGGACGCTGGCTTCGCGCGCGGCGGATCGCTGGACAACACGGTCGTGCTCGACGACGAGAAGGTCGTGAACCCGGAAGGGCTTCGCTGGTCCGACGAGTTCGTAAGGCACAAGGTGCTCGATCTCTGCGGCGATCTGGCCCTGCTCGGACTGCCGGTGTGCGGCCACGTCCGTGCAGAGCGGGGTGGTCACGAGATGCACCAGCGGCTGGTATCGGCAATCCTCGCGAACCCCGACGCTTGGACGGTTGGGGGCGCGGTCGGACGTCGCGGCATCAATTTCGCCGCCTGGTCAAGCCCGGCCCGCACCTGACCCGGAACTGGACTC
>CAZPNB010000194.1:0-5492 GCA_964587305.1 uncultured Spirochaetales bacterium
ACCATGATGATGTGCACATCGCCTGGTGTCGCGCTGACGATCTGGTCGTTCTTCCGCGCGCCCGGCTGGCCCATCAGCGCGCCGCTCCTGCGACGCCGGCGGGTCGATGCGCGGCGCGCTCGGCGCGTGCGGCGCCGGTGAGTGCGGGTGGAAATTGGGGCTTCGGCGCGATTTGAGGCGGCTGCGCGCCGCGCGGCCCGTGCGCTGCCGGGACGCGCGGCTCCGGAAAGCGCGCGTCCTTCGCGTTGGAGCTCGCAAGCTGCTCGCTCGACGCCGCGGTCCAGTACAGATCCGCCTCGCGAAGATTCGCGTGCTCGAAGATCGCCCCGTCGAGCTCGCAGCCCACGAGGCTCGTCCGCACCAGCTGTGTTGAGACGATCCGTGCACCGCGAAGATCCGAAAACTCGAGCGACGCATCCGAGGCGTCGGCGCGCTCGAGAGTCGCGTTGTGCAGCGAACAGCGCTCGGCGACCACGCCGACGAGCTGGGCTTCGGAGAGGTCACAGTCGCTCAGGTCGCACCCCCGGAGGTCGGCGTTGCTGAACTTCGCCCCGCGCAGCGCGGCGCCGGCGCAGACGATCTTCTCGATCGTCGCGCCGTCGAAGTCTGCGCCTTCGAGCGCGGTCTCGATCAGCACGGTCTCCTTCAAGACGGCGGACCGGAAGCTGACCCCGGGGAGCCGCGCGCGCGAGAGATTCGAGCCCTCGAGCTCCGCACTCTCGAAGGTCGCATCGGCGAGCACGGCGTCCACCGCGCAGCCCCGGTTGAAGCGCGCGAGCAGAAAATTCACCCCGGACCCGCGTGCGCGATCGAGACACGCACCTTCGAGATTGGCCTGGCAGAAGCTCGCCTCGTCGAGGGAGGCTCCCGAGAGGTCCGCGCGCGTCAGATCCGCCGCCTCGAGATCGGCTCCGGAGAGATTCGCTTCCCGCAGCACGGTCTCGGCGAGCGTCGCGGTAACGAGGATCGCGCCGGCGAGCACCGCGCGCGATGCGTCGGCGCGCGACAGGTCGGCTCCGTCGAGATTCGCCGCTTCGAGATTCGCTCCGGCGAGCACCGCACCGGACAGATCGGCACCTCGCAAGTCGGCGCCGCGGAGATTCGCGCCGGTGAGGCGCGTCCCGGAGAGATCCCGCCCGGACAAGTCGGCGCCAGCGAGATCAGCCCCCGCGAGGTCGGCACCGGAGAGTTCGCGATCGAGATCGACCGATTGGGACATCGCTCACTCGCTTAGTTAGTTGAGCTTGATCGGATTTCCGGTGATCGTGACGGGCTCGGACCCGTTGATGTTGATCTTCTTGCCAGTGATCACGATGTTTCCGGACTGCGCGAGCGAGATGCTCGCGGAGCCGCACTTCAGGAAGATTTGATCCGGGCTCTTGATGTGCACCTTCTTGGTGCCAGCCTCGATCACCAGGTCCTTGTCGAGCGCCTTCACGTGCACCTGCTCCTTGGCGGTGATCTTGATGCACTTCTTCGAGGCCTTGATGTTGAGGTCCTTGTCCTGTGCCTCGATGCTGACGCTGCGCTTCGCCTTGATATTGACGTCCTTGTTCTTGGCCGTGATGTCGATGTTCCGGACGCGCGTCTCGAGCGTCATACTCCACAGCGCGAGCGCGTTCACGTCCTTCATCGCCCACAGCGTGATCGACGGGATCTGCGGCAGCAGGCCCTCGATCAGCTTCTGCGCGTCCTTGATGTTGTCCGCGATGCCGTCGGCGAGCGCGAGCGCGCAGGCGGCGATCGCCTCGGGCGACGCGCCGGCGGCGATCGCCGTGTCGAGCGCCTCACCGGCCTTGATCGTGGAATCCACGCCCGGGGAGAGCTTCTCGCCGGCGGCGACGGCGGCGTCGGACTGTGCGCTGAGCGCCTTGCGACCGGCCTCGATGCCCGGCGCGAGCGCGGCGAGCGCCTGCGATCCGGTGGAGGCCAGGCCCGAGCTCAGACTGCTCACCGCCGCGCCGCCGGCACCGCCGCCCTTTGCGTGTGCCTGGCCGGCTGCGCCGCCGGCGGACAGCCCGGCCTTCGCGACTCCCTTCTTGACCGCGTCGGCGGCGGCCTTCGCGCCGCTCTCGATCAGGTCGGCGACGAAGTTGATCGCCTTGAGCTGGATGCCGAGGTTGGTCTTCAGCGCGTAGGCCCCGCCGCTGGTGAGCGCCATATCCTTGCCGGTCGAGACGTTCATCGCCTGGCCGGCCTTGTCGACGAGGTTGGCGTCGGCGGTTCGCGAGATGTCGGCCCCCGAGCTCGCGCTGATCGGCCCGCCCGCGCTGGTGCTGCTGCCGCCGCCGACGGTCTTCGAGGCCGACGATTTGACCTGCACGGTCATGTTCTTCTCGGCGTGCATGTAGATCTCTTCGGAGCCCTTCTTGTCCTCGAAGCGCAGCTCGTTGAAGTTCGCCGGGCCGCCGCCGGGCGTGCTGCGGGTCTTGATGCCGCTCTGCGTTCCGCCCTGGTAGGGCGGCATCTGCTCGGCGTTGTACGCGAGGCCGGTGATGATCGGGCAGTCGGGGTCGCCCTCGAGGAACTCGACGATCACCTCCTGGCCGATCCGCGGCGCGCAGAAGAAGCCCCAGTCCTTGCCGGCCCATGCCGTGCCGACCCGCACGCGGCAGGAGCTCTCGGGGTCGCGCCGGTGCAGCCGGTCCCAGTGGAACTGCACGTAGACGCTGCCGTAGTCGTCGATGTCGATCTCCCGGCCGGCGTCGCCGACGACGACCGCGGTCTGCACGCCCGAGACCGTCGGCTTCGCGGTCGAGAGCGGCGGCCGGAACGGAATCGCGTGGGGAATGCACGAGAAAGTGTTGTCGTAGCGCGAGCCCGCGGCATTTCTACCGACGCCGTGCTCGAAGTGGTGCTTCACGGCGGTGATCAGATAGGCGGCGTTGAACGTGTCGCGGTAGTGACCGACCAGGTCGAACTTGAAGCCCGGCGTGAAGCCGTAGCAGCTCCCGGCGCCGTCGATCCTGCGGGTGGCAGCCTCTTCGGCCTCCATGCGCAGCGCGGCGAGCGCCTTCCCGGAGCCCAGCGCTCCGTAGCAGCCGGGGTAGTCGTACACCTCGAGCAGATTGTTTCCGCCCACCGGAAGATTGGTCAGCGTCTCCGCGCACAGATCCAGGCTCGGATCGGCGAAGTTGTAGTCGGTGTGGGTGTACTTCCCCGGGCGCATGTTCTGTTCGAAGCGCCACTCGCTGATCTGCCCCGCGGTAGCCTGCGCGCCGGCCGTGGCGTAGGAGGCCTTCGGCTGGCCCGGGCACTCGGCGGCCTTCGCGCTGTCGGAGAGCACCATCACGTGGCGGTCGGCCTCGTGGCGGAAATAGTAGTGGATGCCGTAACACTCGAGCAGGCGCGAGATGAAGTGGAAGTTCGACTCGCGGTACTGCACGCAGAACGGAATCGGCTCGTGCGTGCCGGTGACGGCCGAGGTGTCGTAGTCGGTCAGCTGGTATTCGTCGAACAGGCTGGTCACGATCTCGACGACCGTCTTGTTCTGCGGGAACACGCGGCAGTCGCTGCGCAGCGTCATGAACCACAGCCACGGGACGAGACGCGCGCGGTAGACGACATTCGCGCCGTCTTCGTCCGACTGCGCGAAGTTGGCGACGATGCCGTTGAAATAGCGCGGCTCCTCGTCGGCCATCTGCGCCTCGATGCACACGTTCTGGCCGACGATCGAGTCGAAGTCGAGGTTCGGATCCTCGGAGCTGAACTTGCAGGCGAACTCGAACAGGCCCGAGACCTGCTCGTGACCGTTCATTTCGGTGAGGATCAGCGCGTCGGGCCCGAGCGGGGAATGCACGGTGCAGATGCGCTTCTCGGATGTCAGTGCCATCTGTGTTCTCCTAGGAAAGCGCGAAGCGGAACTCGCCGGCTTCGCCGACCGTCACCTCCACGCGCGCGAACGACGTGCCGTCCGCCATCCGCGTCAAGACCTCTGCGGAGAGCTGCGGCAGCATCGAGTGCGTGAGGATGTTGTCGACGACGCGGCCGCCGCTCTCCGCCTCGTTGCAGCGCGCGAGCACGGCCTGGATCAGGTCGTCGCGGTAGACAAGGTCGGCGCCGTGGTTCTGGCGCACGCGGCGCACGATCCGCTCGAGCTGGAGGCGGACGATCTGGCTGAGCACCTCGGGCGGCAGCGGGTAGTACGGAATCGTCACCATCCGGCCGAGCAGCGCCGCCGGGAACACCTTCAAGAGCTCCGGGCGCAGCGCCAGGGCCAGGCCTTCGGCCGCGGGCGCCGTCTCCGGATCCGCGCACAGCGCGACCAGCTCGCTCGTCCCGACGTTCGAGGTCAGGATGATCACGGTGTTCTTGAAATCGATCTCCCGGCCCTCGCCGTCCTCGAGCACGCCCTTGTCGAACACCTGGAAGAACAGCTCCATCACGTCGGGATGGGCCTTCTCGACCTCGTCGAGAAGCACCACGGAGTAGGGCTTGCGGCGCACCGCCTCGGTCAGCACGCCGCCCTCGCCGTAGCCGACGTAGCCGGGCGGCGAGCCCTTGAGGCTCGAGACGGTGTGGGCCTCCTGGTACTCCGACATGTTGATCGTGATCAGGTTGCGCTCACCGCCATACAGCGCCTCCGCGAGCGCGAGCGCCGACTCGGTCTTGCCAACCCCGCTCGGCCCGACCAGCAGGAACACGCCGATCGGCTTCGCCGGGTTGTCGAGGTTCGCGCGCGCGGTGTGTACGCGCCGCGCGATCGTCTCGAGCCCGTGGTCCTGGCCGATCACGCGCTGCTTCAGCGTGTCGGCGAGCTGGAGCACCGAGCGGATCTCGTCCGCCATCATCTTGCCCATCGGGATGCCGGTCCAGCTCTCGATCACCTCTGCGATCGCCTGGCCGTCGACGTCCAGCATCACGAGCGGGGCGTCGCCTTGGAGCAGTGCGAGCTCCGCCTTGACGCGGTCGAGCTCGCTGCGCAGCGCGTTCGCCTCCGCGCCGTGCGGCGGAGACGGCGCGTCGCCGTCGACGGCGGCTCCTTCGAGCTGCTGCCGCAGCGCGTGGATCGCCGCCGCGAGCTCGCGCTCCTGCTCCCAGCGCTTCTCGAGCGCGACCCGCTCCCGGTGCGCCGAGTTGAGCTCGGCGTCGATCGCGGCCAAGCGCGTGCGGTGGTCCTCCCCCGAAGCCTGCTCGCGGGTCAGGATGCGTTTCTCGACGCCCTGCGCGTCGATGCGCCGCCGCAGGTCCTCGATGCTCGCCGGCACCGCGCGGGCGCCGATCGCGACGCGCGCGCACGCGGTGTCGAGTACGCTGACGGACTTGTCGGGAAGCTGGCGCGCCGGGATGTAGCGGTGCGAGAGGCGCACCGACTCGATCACGCCGTCGTCGAGGATGCGCACGCCGTGATGGGTCTCGAGCTTCTCGGTGAGCCCGCGCATCATCCGGATCGCGAGCTCTTCGCTGGGCTCGTCCACCTTGACCGGCTGGAAGCGCCGCGAGAGGGCCGGATCCTTCTCGAAATACTTCTTGTACTCGGCCCACGTGGTGGC
>CAZPNB010000195.1:0-2724 GCA_964587305.1 uncultured Spirochaetales bacterium
GCCATGGTGGACGGCTACGTCTATGAAGTGGGCGACACCCGGCAGCCCTTCACGATCCAATCGATCTCCAAGCCGTTCGTCTACGGCCTCGCGCTCGAGGACCGCGGCAAGGCCGCCGTGCTCGCGCGCATCGGCGTCGAGCCCACCGGCGATGCGTTCAACGAGATCAGCCTCGAGTCCACCAGCGGCCGGCCGCGCAATCCGATGATCAACGCCGGCGCCATTGCGGCCACCTCCCTCGTGCTCGGCGATTCGCACGACGACCGCTGGGCGCGTATCCAGGCGCTGTTCTCGATGTACGCCGGGAGAACGCTCGAGCTCAACGAGGCGGTCTATCGCTCCGAGCGTGAGACCGGGCACCGCAACCGGGCGATCAGCCACATGTTGCGCAACTTCGAGATCATCCGGCGCGATCCGGAGCCGGATCTCGACCTCTATTTCCGCCAGTGCTCGATCGAGGTCGACTGTCGCGATCTCAGCATCATAGGCGCGACGCTCGCGACGGGCGGCGTCCACCCGGTGACCCGCGAGCGCGTGATCCACCCCGAAAACGTCGACGAGGTGCTGTCCGTGATGACCACCTGCGGCATGTACGACTACGCCGGCGAGTGGGTCTACCGGGTGGGGCTGCCCGCCAAGAGCGGCGTGTCCGGCGGCATCGTCGCGGTGATGCCGGGGCAGCTGGCGATCGGCGTGTTCTCGCCGCAGCTCGACGAGCGCGGAAACAGCGCGCGCGGAGTCGCCGTATGCGAGGCGCTCTCCGAGGATCTGGAGCTCCACTTCCTGCGCGCACCACGGCCGTCGATCTCCGCCGTGCGCTCTCGTTTCACCGCGCGCAGCTTCCCGTCGAAGCGCAAACGGTTCGACGTCGAGCGCGCGGTGCTGGACGCGCACGGCGACCAGGTCGTCGCCTACCAGCTGCAGGGCGACCTTTCCTTCGCCGGTATGGAGTTCGTGATCCGCCGGCTGGTCGCGGAGCCGCGGGACGTGACACACCTGGTGCTGGACCTGGGGCGCGCTGCCGACGTCGACGTCCCGGCGGCGCGCATGCTCCTCGAACTGATCACCACATTCGCGGCGGAGGGCCGCGAAGTGGCACTCGTCGGCCTCGTGCGCCATCCGCGCCTTCTCCGCGCGCTGGAGGAAGCCCGCGAACAGGACCCATCGCTCCGGCTATCGCTGTTCGATGAGTACGACCTTGCGGTGGAGTGGTGTGAGAACGGGCTGCTCCGGGCCCACGGCGTCGCTCCCGAGCGACGCGAAGAGCTTCCGCTCAGCAAGCACGAGCTGCTGGAGAACCTGGCCCCGGACCAGGTCGAGCTGCTGACCGGACTGATGGAGCGGCGCGTTTATCGGGCGCGCGAGCTCGTGGTGCGCCGAGGCGAGGTTGCCAGCGAGCTGTTCCTGCTCGTGCAGGGCGAGCTCAGTGTGCTGACCGATACTCCCGAGGGTCGCCTGCGCCGCCTCTCCACCCTCACGGCCGGCATGGGCTTCGGCGAGCCCTCGATGGTGGAGGGGGCGACCCGCACCGCCTTCGTCCGCGCGGATCTGCCGTCGGTGTGCTGGGTGCTCGGGCGCTCCGCGTTCAACTCCCTGGAGACGTCGAGCCCGGAGCTCAAGATCCGCCTGCTGGAGAACCTGCTGCGCTCTGCGACCCAGACGATGGGGCGTCTGAGCTTCGAAGCGCTGGCGGATCGGATGTGACCCCTCCGCCGCCGGAGCGCCAGCTACAGCGGGATGTCCACCTCGGCGACCGTGTCCGGGGAGAGCGCCGCGCCTAGGGAGCCACGGATCGCCGCGCGGCTCCCGTCCGGGTAGACGTCCAGGATCTCGATGTCGGCGATCTTCTTCCCGCCGATCAAGAGCCGCCCGCGCTGGCCGCGCTCGATTCCCGACCGGCTGCCCTGGTCGATCAGCACGGCCTCTCCGCCGTCCGCCCGCGACTCCACCTCGAGCAGCGCCGCGTTCACGGTGCGGAAGCGCGGCTGCACCGCGCGCGGCGCGGGCGGGTGCGGCTTCGGCTTGAAGGTCACCCGCAGCTCGTAGCCGAGCGCGGCCTCGCCTTCGGCCGGGGTCGAGACCGCGACCGCGAAGCGCTGGGCATCGGCGTAGCGGCCGCTCTTCTTCGGGTGCGCGAGCTGGATGCGCGTCTTCCCGCCGTTCTTCGCGTCGGCGAGCACCTTCCCGTTGGCGCCCGCGAGCGCGAGCGCGAACTCGGGTACTTCGTCCTCATCGTCGTCGTCGCCTTCGTCCTCGAGCTTTGCGACGTCGATGCGCAGTGCTCCCGCGCTCTTCGTCTCGAAGTGGAGCCAGTCGGCGCAGTCTCCCTCGCCGCAATCGAGCGCGTCGCGGTGCCAGCGCCCGAGCTCGAGCGGCTGCGAACCGCTGGGGACCGCGTCGGGATCGGGCGGTGGCTGGCACATGCTGCACGAGAGCCCCAGCACCGGAAGGAACGGAATCAACACCCGCGCGGCGCGTCGCATAACCCGGCCTCCCGACCTGGCTGATCCATCTGGCTGACCCAACCTACTCACTGCGAATCAATCGCGAATCGAATCCGGCGGCGCACGGTGCGAGACGTCGAGAATCGCGCTGCCCGAGCGCAAACGGTACGGCACCGCGAGCTCGATGCCTTGATCCGGTGCGTCGACCTTCCAGACGAAGTCGTCGCCGTCGCGCTCGGCGGCGTGGAAGAAGCTCGGCAGCGCGAGCGGCCCGCGCCAG
>CAZPNB010000196.1:0-4119 GCA_964587305.1 uncultured Spirochaetales bacterium
CGGAGGCGAAACACCGCCAGAACACCCAACCGGCGCGCTCCAGGACGCGCTGGCGCTGCATGTCGTCGGCCCACTTGTCCGCGCCGTGGTACTTGTCGCCGTCGCATTCGACCGCCAGGCGCGCGTCGTTGTGTCCCTCAACCACCATATCAATGCGGTATTGGCCGACCCGCACTTGTGGGGTGATCCAGTAGCCACGCCGCGTGAGTTCGTCGTACATCTCTCGCTCGAAAGGGGACTCGCACAGTGTGCGGAGGTCCCCCACGCGTGTCTCATCCTGCGTGAATGGCGCCGCGAAGTGAGCTATGAGCCTCCGCCGCAACTGGTCCGCTTGACTCAAATCGTCCAGTTCCAGCGAACGCACCAGGTACATCCGGTCTCGAGCGCGCGAAGCCGCTACGTTGAAACGCTGCTCATACATCGCACCGGAGATTGCCTTCTTGTCATTGGGCGCGGCCACCATCGAGAGAAACATGATGTCGCGCTCTTTGCCCTGAAACGTACGGGCATCGCCGCACGCGATGCGATGACGTTGCATGAGTTCCGGCCCGAGTTCGGCGGTCAGCCGCTCCCATATCTCCACGGCCTGCTTGTCAGCGAGCAGCGAGACGACCCCGATGGATCGCCCGGCCATACTCGGGTCCGCCACAATCGCCTTGATTTCATCGACGATGAAGCGAGCCTCGGGCCGGTTGACATCGCCGTTGCGGTATCCGTCCTCCACCAACACGTCGATGAGGGGCGGGTCAAGTCGCTCTGAGGCTTTCGGCAGGCGAAGTGGCCTCAGCTCGCCGTTGTAGAACTCACGTCTGGAATACTCGATAATGGGGCCCACGCATCGGAAATGCTCTTTCAGCATCACCGCGCTTTTGGCGAACACTACTTTGAACAGGTCGTAGATGGAGTTGGTCGGTGCCATTTGATCGCGGTAGATCTTCACCTGGCTGCCGAGAAATCTGTCCATGAGGCTAACAATCTTCGCCTCTTCGAGCCCCACAGCCTCGGGTGAGACCTGCTTGTCGTCGCCGACGATCAGCACCTTCTTCGCCCGTAACAAGGAAGACAATGCCGTTAGGTCCGATTGGGACGCTTCGTCGATGACGACGAGGTCGAAGCAGCCCAGTTCTGCAGGCAGCGATTCGGATACTCGGTAGTGGGGCATAATCCAACACGGCACCGCAGGGTTCGCTTGCGATGCTGCCATGCGCGCAGCCTGGCGGTAACGGACAGCGCGTACCCCCGTGCCCTTGCCGATATGTTGGATGGCTATGAGATACGCCTGCAGGGCGGCCCGGATTCTGGGGGAGGCGTTCTCTGCAAGCTTGAGCCAGGTGCGTTTCACCACAATATCGCGGTAGGCGCGCGATAAGTCACTCTCCACTTCGTGACGGTCCTTCGCCAGCCTCTTCAGCTCTTCATGGGCGTCAATCGACTTGAGGTGGGTGGCCAGACGCCTCAGGCGCCAAGCTTGGCGCCAGTTATCCGGCAGCAGGCCATCCACCGTTCCCTCCAGAGGCTGTTTGAGACCCGTGGCGTACCTCGGCGCCCCGGATGCCTCGACCTTGTCGCAAACGTCGCTCACGGCGGCCAGATGCGTGCCCAGGCCCAGCACGCGGGATAGCTCGGACATCAGCGCCGACCATTCAGCCTGCATCCGGGCATCTTCAATCTCAGGATTGCCCAGAGTCTCGGAGATGAACCGTTGAAGATCCAGCATGACGCGCCCAGAGCGGCCTTCCAGTACCTTCTGAAAGCCCTCTTTGTGAGCCCAGACGTTGGCGAGCCGGTTCTTGGTGAGGTGGTGCCGCAAGGCCTTCTCCAACTCAGCCAGTCGCTGCGTGTCATCTGCCACCTCGTGGGCATGGGCCCAGGTGGGGAACACGTGAGAAGCCGCTGTGCGCAGTTCGCCTTCCGCCTTCGCGACGCCCTTCACTTTGAGGTAAATTCCATATTCTCGGGCAGCGGCCAAGCCGCTTTCCGGCCCCTCCGCCGGAACCGATTCGAGCTGAAGTTCGTGGGCAAGTTCATTCCAGCGCAGGGCCAGTTCGCGCAGGCCCTTCAAAAACGCAAGATGCTCGAAGACATGCTTCCAGCTCTCTGCGTCGGCAGGGGGATTACCCAGAACACGAATGCTGCCCAGGCGCTTCTTCGGCGCTGACTTGCCGAACAGCCCGTTCAGACCGAATGGGCTCAACCCTCCAGAAAGTTTCCGCACAGCTTCCACAAACTCGGTGTCAAGCTCGGCGCCTGCGGGGTTTGTAACTGGCCGCGCAAGAAACGTTTTGCGCCGTTCGACAGCCTGCTCAAGCTCGGCGCCGAGGGCTTCCAGCATTGGCAGAAGGTTGTCGTTCCTGCCTGGCCGCAACCGTTCGCGCACCGCGACCGTCCAGGGACGATGCGCCTGCACGACCTCATCGCGTAGGCGCCGAAGGGTTCCGATGTCCCTGAGGAGTTTCTCAATGAGAACGAGCGTCTCGATGCTCGCGTCGGCGAGCGCCGGAACGTCACCCCTTTCCACACCCTGTTTCAGTTTCTCGAACTGGGAGAGGTCCTGGTGGACTTCGAGCAGTGCTTTGGAGTCAGGAAACTCCACGAGCTGCGGCAGCGACGAATCGAGGTAGTCGATGTCTTGGCCTAGAGCACGCCTTGCCTCCCGCAGCCGCACAACATCTGCGTCCGTAAACTGCGGCGCGAACTCGGGGGTGATTCCAAGCAAGTCGGGAATCCACTCGAACTCCCCGGCGCCCGCGACCACGTCGCGCGCCGCGTCTACCGGGTCGATCTCCTCGGTTTCGAACGTGACCTTGGCGAGGTTCCGCTTCGCCCATTCGCCGATCTTGCGGTCGATGCCGGCAAGTTTGCCGTGGAGGGCGTCAATGGACTCCTCAAGATGGCTGATGGCTCTCGCGGTGCTGGTGCGGTCAAGGCCCTGCACCTCGGAGGCAATCTTGTGAATGGCGTGCTCGAATTGCTTCATCCCCTCTTGTTCGCTCGTCAGCAGCGAAATGGCGAGTGGACGGATTTCAGCCGGAAGCTGCTCTTGCAGCACCGCCAGGGCCGGGTCCTTCATAGAGGTCACCAGCACCCGCTTGCCCTCGGCCAGATAGTGGCAGATCACATTGGCGATCGTGTGGGTCTTACCGGTGCCAGGCGGACCTTGCACGACGACTCCATCGGAAACATCCAATAGCTGGATAATGCGGACCTGCTCGTCGTTGAAGGGCTTGGGGAAGTAGAGGTCGCGCGCCTTCTTGCCGCTCGTTCTGCGCTCGGCGTGGTACGAGGCGGACACGCCACGGAAGGACGATAGCTCGACCACCGGGGTGGTCGTTTCAGGATCCGTCACAACGGCGGCCACCGCTGGGGGGTAGACCTCGGATTCTTCGGCTTGCTCCTTCAGCTTCTCCAGGTCCTGCAGAAACAGGCTGTTGGTGCGCGGGCGCGCAAACAGCACCCACGTGTCGGTGACTTTGAGCTTATCGGCGTCCTTGGGCGGCGTCCGGTTGCCCGCAGGCACCACGCTTGGCCAGTAGATGCCGTTTGCATCGAGGTTGGTGACCGCGGTGCGAAGCAGAGGCTCGAACGTGCCGCGGTCGAACGGCGAAAAGGTTGTCGTAGCCTTTTCGAAGAACTCCGTCGCAGCTTTCTCCAAGGCGGCAACGCCGGGATTATTGACAGAGGCGTACCAGTCGATCTCAAGCCGGGCGTCAATGTCGCGCGGTCGGATTTCCACTTCGGCCGTCTCGGGGTTGAGCGACATCTCGACCAGCCGCCCTATCAACGGATAGTTCACGATAGCGCCATTAGAGTTCCAAATACCGAGGCCCACACCCCAAATAAGCTCGAGCTGCGCTTCGACAATGTTGCCCTCGAGATGCTGCTTCAGCGTGAAGAGCTGGGAATAGAGGCGGATGGTCCTGCGGCGACGCTTTTCTTCCTCGGCCCAAGGACGCCATTTCGTGGCGAGGTAGGTAGCAAATTGGGCCCTGACTAGAGGGACCTCCTCGTAGTCGGAAAGCGTGATCGTCGCCTCGGGGTCGATGACAGGCTTGCCTTGCTCAGCCGGCTTCGCATTTGAACAATGCGTGCCTGCTGTGATCAGACTTGCACCATCCGTGG
>CAZPNB010000197.1:0-2823 GCA_964587305.1 uncultured Spirochaetales bacterium
GTTGCGTGTGTCCGACACGACCGAGAGGCCGACCAGGCTGCTCGAGATGTCGTCCTGGAGGATTTCGCGGAGGATCAGCCCGGCGGCGTTCACGTTGCGATCGTCCTTGAGCCGGCGCAGGTCGAAGCCGTAGCGCAGGAAGCCGCGGGTGGTGGCGTCCTCATTGAGGGCGTGCCCGAGCACGACGTCCGCCCCGCTCTGCTCCTGCTCGAAGTCCTCGAACTCGAGCTCGGTGCGGGAGAGCGTGGTCGACAGGCTGAACGTCGAGCCGAGGAAGTACGGATCGGCCAGGTTGACGAAGAAGCGCTGTGACTCGCTGCCGTAGTCGACCGACACGTTCGCGGCATAGCCGCGCCCGAACAGGTTCGCCTGGGACAGCGAGCCGGTCACGATCACGCCGTCCTGGGAGGAGAAGCCCGCCCCGAAGCTGAACGATCCGGTCGGACGCTCGACCACCGCGACCTTCAGATCGAGCTGGTCCGGCTGATCGGTCGGCTCGATCTGGAAGTCGACCTCCTCGAAATAGCCGAGCCGCTCGACCCGCGTGCGGGCGAACTGCACCTTACGCTGGGAGTAGAGCTGCCCTTCGACGATCGGAATCTCGCGCCGGACCACCGGGTCGACGGTGACCGAGTTGCCGCCCACCTCGATGCGGCGGATGAAGTACAGCGGCCCCTTGCGGACATCGAACGCGACGTCGACCTTCTCGGTCGCCTCGGAGAGATCCGACAGCGGCGTCACCTGGGCGAAGTAGAAGCCGCGATCCTGGTAGTGCTCTGTCAGCCCAGCAATGTCGTCGTTCAGGTAGCTGCGGTTGAACACGTCGCCGGTCTTGAGCTTCAGTTTGTCGCGTAGCGCGTCGATGTCGACCGTCGAGTCGCCGGTGACGTCGATCTTCCCGACGTGGAACCGATTCCCCTCGCGAATCGGCACGAGCACGACCAGGCCGTCCTCGTCCGCAACCACCTCGGGCTCGCCGACGTTGACCTGGAGATAGCCGGCGTCGCCGTACTTGCGCTCGACGCGGCGCAGGTCCTGCAGGAAGAGCGGCTCCGAATACGTGCCAGAGTTGTCAAACCAGGAGGTTGCCAACGACCAGAAGCGCCAGGTCCGGGTCTGGAAACCCTCGCGGAGCTCGCCGTCGTCGAAACGCTCGTTGCCGGTGAAATCGATCTCGCGAAGCTTCTGCTTCTCGCCCTCTTCCACATCGAAATGGATTCCGACCGCGGACTCGCCGAGCGGCTCGATCTCGAAGTTCACCACCGCGAGGTAGTAGCCCTGGGCGCGGTACAAGCCCTCGACGCGCCGCCGGTTCTCGAACAAGAGGGGATAGTCCAGCGTGGAGCCGGTCGCGAGCGTGAGCGACTCGCGAATGTCGTCGCTGTCGACGTTCTCGTTGCCGGCGATCGAGATCTGGCGGACGAGCGGGTTCTCCTCGACCTCGAAGATGAGCGCGGTGCCCCCATCGCCGCGTTCGCCCTTCGCCTGGACGTCGCGGAAGAATCCGAGCTTGTGGATCTCCTCGATGTCCTTTGCGATCTGCGCCGGATCGAGCGGCGCGCCCACCTTCGACGCGATGCGGCCGCGGATCGCCTCCGCGTCGATCCGCCGATTTCCGCGCACCGCGATCTGCGTCACCACCGCTCCCGCCTCGCGGCGTTGTGCGGTCGGGTCGGCCAACACCACGTCGAAGCGGACGACCACGCCGGCGCCGGTGCGCTCGGTGCGGGCCTCGGCGCTGACGATCGCAGCGCTGCTGCGCAGCGTCGCGAGGTCGGCACGCACCATGAGCGGGTCGTAGGCATCTCCGGCGCGTGTCGACAGACGCTCGAGCAGCTGGCGCTCGAAGCCCGGTGCGCCGGTCACTTCCACCGCGACGACGCGCGCGGGCGGTGTCCCTACGACCTGGCCGATGATCCGCTCTGCGACCTCGGCGAGGCGCCCCGACAGCTCCTGGACCGAACGCGCCGTCAGCACCTGGGTGTCGCTGCTCGAGCCCGGGTCGCGCCAGGTGAGACGCACCGCGAGGTCGATGCCGCCGCCTCGCACGAGCTGGGTGGCGCGGCCGGTCACGATGTGATCCGCGCCGAGCTCCGCGCCGAGTCGCCGCAGCGCCGCGTCCCGCGTCTCACCGGGCAGCGGATCGGGGGGATCGCGCCGGACGGCTTCGTCCACGACTGTGATGTGTCCATCCTCGGCGAGAATCGCGGCGAGCTCGCGCGCGAGCTGCCCGCCGAGCTCCGGGTCGGCCCCGGCGCTCTGCACGACGAAGGCGAGCACCGCGATGCGCGGCGCTGTTGCGGCGCCGGGAGCAGGCGCCGCTTCCGGCAAAACGGGCTCTGCGAGGTCGGGCTCTGCGAGGGCTCCCGCCGCGGCGAGCCCGATCGCGACGCAGGTGATCAGGCCGAGCCACGGGCCGCGCCGCGCGCGGCCGGGGCGATGTGAGCGCACCCGATCCTCCAACTTGCTGCTGGTCGTTGCCGATCGCCGCGGCGTGGGCGGGGACCGCGGGAACTTACTGATTCGGCCGACCCGCCCGCTACGCTCCCGCCTGCTGCAGATAGCCGTCGATCAGCTCGACCCGCCGCCCGAGGCGAAGCGCGAGCTCCGGGCTGTGAGTGACGACCACGAGCGCAGTGCCGTGGACGCGGTTCATCTCGAGCAAGAGTTCGAGCACCTGGTCTGCCGTCTTCGGATCGAGGTTGCCAGTCGGCTCGTCGGCGAGCAGCAGTCGTGGCTCGAGCACCAGCGCGCGCGCGACCGCGACCCGCTGACGCTCGCCACCCGATAGCTTGCCCACCGGGTGATTCACGCGGTGCTCTA
>CAZPNB010000198.1:0-4995 GCA_964587305.1 uncultured Spirochaetales bacterium
GTCCAGCTCGCGGCGGAGCAACGCGTCGACCTTGCGCAGTCGCTGGATCGGATCCGCGATCTCGAGCACCTCCTGCGCCTCGGCGACGCGCAGCTTGAGGTTCGACGCGATCAGGTCGGCGAGCTGGCCGGGCTCGTTCACGTTGGCCGTCACCGAGAGCACCTCGGGCGGAAGGTTCTTCAGCGGCAAGAGCTCCTCTACGCGCGCGCGCACCGCGCGTGCGAGCGCTTCCGCCTCCACGCACCAGTCGGAAGAAGCCACTTCCTCGATGCGCGTGATGCGTGCCCAGGTCGAGGCGTCCTGCTCGACGAACGAGTCGATCCGCGCTCGCGCCAGACCCTGCACCAGCACCTTGACGCGCCCGTCCGCCATCCGCAGCACGCGCATCACCGTCACGACCGCGCCGACGCGATACAGGTCGTCGGGTCCCGGATCCTCGATCTCGCCGTCGCGCTGCGCGGCGAGCAGCACCAGCCGTTGCCCGGCGAGCGCATCCTCGATCGCCGCGATCGAGCGCTCGCGCGCCACGAACAGCGGCAAGACCATGTACGGGAACACCACCATCTCCCGCAGCGGCAGGACCGGCAGTTCCTCGGGGATCGCGAAGCTCGACAGGCGTTCGTCCATACCGGACGTTTCGACGCCGCGAAAAGCTGACTTGAGGTGCGACGGACGTTGGCGCCGAGAAAGGCTCAGTTGGTGTAGTGGACGACCCGGCCGTCCTCGATGCCGAGCAGGAATGGGCGCTTCTGCGCGTTGCCGTCGGCGCGGATCGTCATCACGCCGGAGACGCCGGGGAACGAAACGGTGCTCAGGAGCCCCTCGCGAACTCGATCGCGATCATCACCGCGCCTCGCGAGCTGCAGCAGCACCAGGCTCGCCGCGTCGTAGCCCTGCGCCGAGAAGGAGTCGGGCACGCTGCCGAAGACCGTTTCGAAGCGCTGTCGGAATGCGCGTACGTAGGGCACAGGACTGTCTGCGTAGAAATGCGCCGCGAACAGCGCTCCTTCCAGCGGCTCGCCGCCGAGCCGCACGAGCCCCTCGCCGTACCAGCCTTCCGCGCCGAGCAAGCGCGCTCCCGTCACCTCGTGGAAGGCGAGCTGTGGCGCGATCAGCACGACGTCTTCGTGAGAGGCGGGGATGAACAGCGCGTCGAAGTCGACGATCGGCGGAATCGGGCGACCGTCCCGGGTGGTGAGCGATCGCGCCTTCGCGCGCAGCTCGCGGGCCTGCTCGTCCGGCAGCCTCCTCGCGCGCTCGAGCATGCTGTCGCGCGTGGCGAGCAGCGACTTCTCTTCGGCGTCGAGCAGCGTGTAGCCGACCAGTCGACGGATCGGATCGCCGAAATCGGTCGCCTTCGGGTCGAAGGACGTCACGGCCACCACGCGCCCGCCGCGCGCTTCGACGGCGTCCCAGAACAAGCTGCGCAGACCGACGCCATACGGGTCGTCCGGATAGAGGATGGCGAAGCGGCGGGCGCCGAGCGCCGTCGCCCGATCTGCGAGCATCGATGCCTCCTCGATCGGACGCGTCCGCAAGCGGAAGACCCAGGAACGCTCGCGCGTGACGTCCTCGCGGGCGGTCAGCGCGAGCAGCGGAATCTCCAGCGCCTGCGCCTCGCGCGCGGCCGCCTCGCAGGTGGCGGAGACGAGCGGGCCGACGATCGCGACGACGTCCGGATCCGCCGCCAGCTCGCGCACGGCGGCGGCGGCGCGCTCGGGGTCGCTCCCCGAATCGCGCACGACGACGCGGACCTGCGGATGCCGCGCGCCGTCGGCATCGTGGAACGTCCCAGCCGCGAGCAGCACGCCGTGGAGCGCCGACTCGCCAAAGCCCGCGAACGGGCCGGAGAGCGGCAGCACGACACCGAGGCTGCCGCGGGCGGAGCTCGTGTCCGGCTGCGGGCGCTCCATCACCTGCTCGAAGGTGAGCAGCCGATCCGCATCGGTCGTCGTGGCCTCGGGCCGGCGGAGCCGGGCCTCCAGGGCCGCCATCCGTTGCGCATAGCGCGGGGCGATCGGCAGTCGGCGTGCCTCGTCGAACGCTTCCCGCGCGGCGTCGCTCCGTCCTTCGGCAAGCGCGCGCTCGGCGAGTGCTACGTAGATGTGGCCCCCGGGCGGGCGCTCTCCCAGCTGCCGCGCCGCGACCTCGAGCTCCGAGGTCGGAAGATCCGCGAGCAGGCCGTCGATCTCGACGTCGATCGCGGCCACTTCGGCGGCATCGCTCACCTCGGCGCGCAAGAGCACCAGCCAGCGCACGCGATCCGCCGGGCGCGTCGCGGTCTCGGCGAGGGCGCGGTAGGCGTTGCGGAGGTCCGCGCCTTCGAGCCGCGCCAGTCGCGCGCGCTCGAGCCAGCCGCGCGCCGCCGCGAGGTCGCCGCGCTCCAGCTCGAGTGTCGCGAGCTGCACGCGCGCGCGATCGGAAGCCGGGCCACCTCGCCGCACGACTTCGGTGTAACGGCGCATGGCCAGCTCGACGTCGCCCTGACGAAGGGCCAGGTCTGCAAGTCTTTGATTCGCGTCCGAGGCCAGCGCGCTGCCGGGGTAACGGGCGAGGAAACGCTCGAAGGCCAGGCGCCCGGCGTCTGGGCCCGACGCGAGAGCCGTCTCGGCAGCCGCGTACGCCCGCTGCTCTTCCTGGCTGGCGGCGGGTTCGAAGAGCGTGGTGCAGCCCGCGAGCGAGCACACCAGCACCGCGAGCAGAAGACGTCGCTCGAAGCGGGCCAGCATCAGTCGAACAGCTCGCGCAGCTTGTCGAGGAATCCCTTGTGGGCGGGCGAGACCACCGTGTCGGACTCCACGGCGAAGCGCTCCAACAGCTCGCGTTGGGAGGCGGTGAGCCGCGACGGGGTCTCCACGAAGATGTGCAGCAGATGATCGCCGCGCGCGTTCGAGCGCAGCGTCGGTAGCCCTTTGCCGCGCAGACGCATGACCTTTCCCGACTGGGTGCCGTCGGGAATCTCGAGCTTGACCCTGCCCTCCAATGTCGGGACGTCGATCTCGGCGCCGAGCGCTGCCTGCACCATCGTGATCGGAACCCGACAATGGAGATCCGGCCCCTCGCGCTCGAAGAGCGGATGGGGCCGAACCGAGATCACGACGTAGAGGTCGCCATTGGGTCCGCCGGCGATGCCAGCCTCGCCCTCCCCGGTCAGGCGCAGCCGCGTGCCGTCGTCGACGCCAGGCGGGATGCGCACGTTGATCGTCTGCTGACCCTCGACGCGACCCTGTCCGCGGCAATCCCCACAGCGCTCGCGGACGATCTCGCCGGTGCCGGCGCACGCGTCGCACGGACGGCTCACCCTGAAAAAACCCTGCTGGAGCACCACTTGTCCGCTGCCATGGCAACTGCCGCAGGTCTCGGGCTTCGTGCCGGGGCGTGCGCCCGAGCCGCGGCAGGTCTCGCAGGGGCGCATTTTCGGAATCTTGATCGTGGGCTCGAGCCCCTCGAGGACGTCGGCGAGGTCGATCTCGAGGTTGTAGCGGAGGTCGGCCCCGCGTTGTCCGCGGCTGCGGCGACGCCCCCCGCGGCGCCCGCCGAGCAGGTCGCCGAACAGGTCGTCGAACAGGTCGGTGAAGTTCCCGAGGTCGCCGAAGTCCTGGAACCCCCCGGCGCCGGGCGCGCCCGCCCCGACACCCGCGTGCCCGAAGCGGTCGTAGGCGCGGCGCTTGTCGGGCTCCGACAGGATCGCGTAGGCCTCCGATGCCTGCTTGAATCGCTCCTCTGCGACCGGATCGTCGGGGTTGCGATCCGGGTGGTCGCGCATCGCGAGGGCGCGGTAGGCCTTCTTCAGCGTCTCGGGGTTGGCGTCGCGCGGGACGCCCAGGATCTCGTAGTAGTCGCGCTTCGCCAACGAAGAGGTCTCGTGCCCCGCCGGGACGGCGGGATGACGGGGGAATCTAGCTGGTTCGACTTCGCCCGCCTGCGGCTTCGCTCCGCATGCCTCTGGGCGCTTGCGGGCCTCGACTTCGTCGACTTGGAGTCGTCGCGATCGGATGCGGAAGCCGTTCGCCGGCGCGCGCTACTTCGCTTTGTCGCCGCCGCCCTTGCCACCGAGCTCAGTATAGAGATGCTCGGTCATCTCGAAGGTGCGAGAGGAGAGCTCGCTCATCGCGCTTTGCAGCGCGGCGATGTCATCGGCCGCAGAGGCTTCGCGCGCCGCCTCGATCGCCTGGAGCAGCCCCTGGCGCCGATCCACCGCGACGTTCTCCTTGAACTCCTCGAGCGTGCGCTCCGTCGAGTAGATCAAGCCGTCGGTCCGGTTGCGCAGCTCGATCAGCTCGCGGCGTTCCCGGTCCGCGCTGGCATTGCGGGCTGCCTCGGCCACCAGCTTCTCCACCTCGGCCTCGGACAAACCGCTCGAGGCAGTCACCTGGATCGCCTGGGACCTCCCGGTCCCCAGGTCCTTCGCCGACACCTTGACCACTCCGTCGGCGTCGATGTCGAAGGTCACCTCGATCTGGGGCACGCCGCGCGGCGCGGGGGGCAACCCGAGCAGCTCGAAGCGCCCCAAGGTCTTGTTGTCCTTCGCCATCTCGCGCTCACCCTGAACGACGTGGATGCGCACGACGGTCTGATGATCTTCGGTGGTGGAAAAGACCTGGCTCATCGAGGTGGGAACGGTGGTGTTGCGCGGAATGATCGCGGTAGCGACACCGCCCTGTGTCTCGACGCCGAGAGACAGCGGCGTGACATCGAGCAGCAGCACATCCTGGACCTCGCCCGAGAGCACACCGGCCTGGATCGCCGCGCCGGCGGCGACCACCTCGTCGGGATTCACGCCCTTGTGGGGCACCTTGCCGAAGATCTGCTCGACCTTGCGCTGGATCGCCGGCATTCGCGTCATGCCGCCGACCAGCACCACGTCGTCGATCTCGCTCGCCGACAGCCCGGCGTCCTCGAGCGCGATCCGACACGGCTCGCTGAGCCGATCGATCAAGTCGGAGGTCAGCTCCTCGAGGTCCGATCGGGTGATCGACATCGCCAGGTGCTTGG
>CAZPNB010000199.1:0-2621 GCA_964587305.1 uncultured Spirochaetales bacterium
CGATCCGCGCGCCTGCTCCAGCAGTTCTCGAGCCCGCCGCGCGCGCCCCGACGAGATCTGCGCGGGCACGTGCGGATTGCGCAGCGCCGCAGCGACATCGACGCGACCCGCGCAGCGCCAGTAACCGGACTCGCGCGCCCACGCCTCGAAGTCGCGCGATGCGATGTCCCAGCGGGAATCGAGCGCGTAGTGGTTCGAGCAGGCTGCCAGGCGCATCTGCCGCGCCACCCAGCGGCGGTTCGAGGTCTCGAGCTGCCAGACGTTGTCGGGATCGGCGAGCAGGAAGCTGTTGTGATAGCCCGCGGAATCCGGTGCGAGCGCGGCGCCGCCCTGTCCGTGGGTCTCCACCAACGTCGCGATCACCTCGAGCGCCTCGCGTGCGCTGCGACCGCGCTCGAGCCCGAGCCGCACCAGGTCCATCCCGATCAGCCCCGGTGACGACTCGATCGCCTCGTTCGAGAAGACGGTTTGGTTGCCGATCGCGACGGCGTGCTCGTTCACACCCTGCTCGAAGCCCCACACCCACCACGGCGAGTGACCCATGACGCCGTAGGTTTCGGCGACCTGGGGAATCTCGATGTGCGTGCAGCGCAGCCGCGAGCGCGGCGCGTGGTGCGCGGGCGGTAGCTGGACGAACGGCTGGCACTCGTCGGCCTTGCGGTCGCTGTTCTTCGCGAAGAGTGTGTGACCGCGCGCGGTTTCGGACCCGAGCGCAGCGACGGAATCACACATCCCGGCCACCGTACCACTCGCGAACGCCGCCGATCGTCCCTTCGCGTCGGATCTCCATGCCGGTGCGAAGCTGACGCTCCGGCACCGCCGCCGCTATCCTCCGCCGTCCCCGACGCGCCGGTAGCTCAGCTGGATAGAGCATCAGGCTTCGAACCTGAGGGTCGGGGGTTCGAGTCCCTCCCGGCGCGCCACGACACGGTGTCCGCCCTCACCGTCGCTCTCGGGCCGCTCGACGCGTGCTGCCCCGCAGTACCGCGGCGGGTCGCCCTGGAGAGCCCCCGGAGGGCATGCCATGGGAACGAAGGAAACCTTTTCCCATCCCGCGGAACGCGCGTTCCCTCGGTTCGACTCCGGACGAAGCGAGATCTCCTATGAAGTCAGAAGGTTAGGAGATAGAGCGAAGTCGGCATCAATCCTGCACATGGGTGTGAGCGCTGCTCCTAGGGAAGGGGAATTTGCATGCGGCTTGATGTTACTCGTGCGTTCCGCGTTTTCGCGATGACGGGATTTGCTGTGCTCGCGACCGCTCCGGCTCAGGCCATACCGCTCTCGCTTCAGATCTACGCCGACGGCGTCCTGATCGGCGATGTCGATGAGACGCACCTCGGCTGCGTGGACAATCCGGACGGCGTGTCCGCTCACTGCTTCGCCGAGGATCTCGCCTACGGTGGCGAGTACCCGTTGCTGAACATCGACCTGCTCGACATCGATATCGACTCGGATCCGGTCGTGACGGGGACGACGGGTGTGACGAACCTGTTCGGCGTCACGCAGCAGTTCACGCTGCTCTTCACGCTGCCGGTCGTGGCAATGCCCGGCGGGACCCTCACCGGCGGCTCCTACCGCGGTACGGTCACCGACAACAACGGCGACGGCGCGACGGTTTCGACCGTGCCCGGAAGCGCGCTCTACACCGCGCAGCTCGACGGGGCCAACTGGCAGGCGCTGTACCCGCACGTGGCTTCGACTTCGGCTGGCTTGTTCGGGTCGGCGGCCATTCCGACCATGAACTTCGGAACTCCGATCCCGAGCTTGCCGGGGCCGGCGGTGGCGAAGAGTATCGGGATCAAGCTCGACTTCAACCTGACAGCGCTCGACAGCGCCTCGTTCACGAGCGTCCACGTCGTGAACGTCCCGGAGCCCCAGACGGGTGCGCTGATGGCTCTCGGGCTCGCGCTGCTCGCGAAGAGGCGCCGCCTTTAGGGAAGGCGGAGGGCGTTCGTTCCCGCGGGTAGTTCTAATGGGAGATTGGGACCAGTGTCTTGCAGCGATCGGATCGGTCCGAGCGCGCTGAAAGTTCCGGGAGATAGCGATCGAATTGCCTAGGAATGAATTACCTAGGAATGGGTGGAGATTTCCAGTAGGGTGTTCTTGGTCCTTGGGAAAGGATCAACCGAAGTCCGACGAGGGGATGTTTCAAATGCAGATCAGCTCGTTCGCTGCTACGCGCGCCGCATTGCTGGTCGGGTTAGTCGCCTTTACGGCCGCGCCCTCTCGAGCAGTCGAGATTACGCTCGACGTCCTCGTGGGCGGCGTATCCGTGGGTTCCCTGGATGCTACACAGCTCGGTTGCACGGACACCGGCCCCATCACCGCGACGTGTTCGGCCGCGAACATCACTCTGGGCGACCTCCTGATCGAGAGCCTCAACTTCAATCTCGACACGGATCCGATTGTCAACGCCGTGATCGCGGTCCAGAACCTCGCGTTCGTCACGCAGCAATTCACGCTGATCGTCACGCTGCCGGTGGCGCCCGTGGGCCCCTCCAGCCTGACCGGTGGATCGTTGGCAGGTGGCGTCACGGACTACAACGGCGACGGCGCGACGCTTTCGACGGTGAGCGGGAGCGCGTTCTACACCGCGCTGATCGACGGCGTGCTGCATCAGG
>CAZPNB010000200.1:0-4688 GCA_964587305.1 uncultured Spirochaetales bacterium
CGTACCGAGCCGCGAACGGCGGCGCCGCCTCCTCACCGCGTGCGCCCACCGGCTCGCGCCGGGCGGCCTGCTCGTCTTCACCACCTGGCGGGCCACGGACGACGCGCGGATCCGCGAACGGCTCCTCGACTGGAATTCCTACAGTGCGCGGGCACGTATGCCGATCGATTGCTCACAGCTGGAGCCCGGCGACCATCTGGTTCCGTGGGGCGACGGCGACGATGTGGTGCGTTATTTCCATGCCTTCGACGAGGCGGAGCTTGCGACCTGCACCGAGGGCCTGCCGCTGGCCCCGGAGCGGCGCTACCGGGCCGATGGCCGCGGCGGCGATCAGAACGAGTACTTCGTGTTTCGCGCGCGTTGAGCGCGGGGTGGCGTCGATGGGAATCCACAGCTCCGAGAGCGAGCCTGCGCGTCAGCGCCTCTCCGGGCCCGCCGCGCTCGCGCGCGCGCTCGACGCGGGCCTGCCGGTGCGCTGCGTGGTGGTGCCCGAAGGCCCGCTCCCGGCAGAGCTCGATGCGCTGTGTGGGCGCGCCGCAGCCGTCGGTGCCGAGATCCTGCGCACCGGCGAGCGGCGCCTCGCGCGCCTCGCGGCCGACGTCGAGATCGCGGCGCTGGTCGGTCCGCCGTGCGACGCCGATCTCGACGCGGTGATGGCGCGCGGCGGTGTCGTATGGTTGATCGTCGGGGCTCGCTATCCCGGCAACGTCGGGGCGGCGATCCGCACCGCCGAGGTAAGCGGCGCCGACGGCGTGTACGTCGACAACGCGTTCGATCACGACCAGCGACGCGACACGCGGCGCGCGTCGATGCGCGCCGACCGCTTCCTGCCGGTCGCCTGGCAGCGCGCAACCGACGTGGTCGGCGCCGCGCGGCGCGCGGGCAAGCGCATCATCGGCGTCGAAGACAGCGGGACGGCGGCACCGTGGGAGACCGCCCTCGATGCGCCGTCCTTGTTGATCGCCGGCGGCGAAGCCGACGGGATCCCGCCGGCGCTGTTGCGGCGCTGCGACGCCGTCACTCGCATCCCGATGGCCGGCTTCCTCACCTCGTACAACCTCCAGGCAGCCGTGGCGATCGTCGCCGCCGAGCGCCTGCGCCAGCGGAGAGGGGCCCGATGAGGGCGGAATCCGATCGCGTCAGCCTGCTGCCGGTCTTCCACACCACCCGGATCCACGCACAGGTGGTAGGCGCCGCGTTCATCCTCGTCGCGGCGGTGAGCTGGCTGGCGGTCGGCTACGACGTCGGCGAGCTGCGCACCGTGGCCGCGATCCAGGGCGGTGATTCGCTCTCGCCCACCGAGCGGCTCGCCCACGCCCAGGCGGGCCGCCTGCTCGGGGTCGCCCAGCTCGCCTGCGCCGTGCTGCTGGCGGCGGCTTTCCTGCCGTGGCTCCTCGAGGCGCGCGCCAACCTGCGCGCGCTCGGCGCGCGTCGCCTGCGCTTCGGTCGCGAATGGACCTATCTCGGGTTCGCGATCCCGCTGCTGAACGCGTTCCGCCCGTACCAGGTCGTCAGCGAGGTCTGGCGCGGCAGCGACCCCGCCAGCCGAGATCCGCTGGAGTGGCACCGGCTTCCGACCGGACGCCTGGTGACCGCGTGGTGGGTCGCGCTGGTGGCGTGGGTCGCGCTCGAGCTCCTCGCAGGGCTGCTCTTCCGGCTGGCCCCCGGGCTCGCGGCGATCCAGCTCGCCGGCGCGGTGTCGCTGACGGCCGACCTGAGCGCCGCGGCGAGCGCGAGCCTCGGCTACTTCGTCGTGACCCGGATCAGCGCGGCGCAGGACGCGAAGTGGCGGGCCTTCAGCAGCGGCGAACCCGCCCTGCCTCGCAGCGCTCCGCGGCGTTCTACGGCTGACGCTCCGAGCTCGAGCATCCAGCCGGTGTGAGCGCCCGGCGGCGGGAGCGCCCCACCGGCAACTGATCTCGCATGCGGCCGACCCGATTCTCAACCGACGGCTTCGCCCGGCCGATGAGGATCGAGGATCCATGTCGCTGAAGTCCGCCCTCGCCGCCGCACTGACACTGCTGTGTGCGCTCGCGCTCGCGAGCAGCGCGGTCGCGCTGCCCCCCGATCGAGAGCCCGGGCGACTCGCGGCCTGGGAGGCGCGCGCGACCTCTGCCGCGGCGGGGCTCTCGGCACACCTGCCGCCGTTTCTCGTCGAAGGCTTCGCGAACCTCCAGCGCGGCCAGCAGACGCCCGCGTCGCAGCGCGCGCTCGCAGCGATCGGTGTGCTGATGGTCCTGTTTTGGGCGCTCGCGCGACTGTCGCGCGGCCGCGGCGCGATCGCCGTCAGCATCGCCTATCCCCCCGGTCTGCGCGGCACCTTCTGCGTGAAGCTCGTGTCGCGCGCAACCGGTGGCGGGCGTTCCGCGAAGCTCGGGACGCCCAACGACGCCGAGCGCGCGCGCCACGCTGCCGGCAGCGCCAGCCCCACCGTGCGCTACGGCGTCACGCGCGAGACCCAGTTCCTCGGTGTGCCGTGTCGCCGCCATTTCGTCACCGTCGACGGTTACTTGCAGACGTCGGAGAGCGAGGACATCGCGGCGGCGCACTCCGCCGAGCAGGAGGTGGTGCCGCTGCGCGGCGCGACCGTGCGGATCGGCTTCGACTTCGTGCCGCGCGCGTGCCCGGTCGAGGTACGCGTCGCGTGGGATCACCGCCTGGTCGACGAGGCGCTGATCGCGCGCCACGGCGCGCCCGGCTCGCTGCGCCTCGCGCGCGGCCCGGTGCAGTACACGCTCGACCGCGGCTCGCACTCGATCGTGGCCGGCAAGACCGACCGCGTCGCCGAGGCCACGATCGTCGTCGATTCGTTCGAGCCGCGCGTGCTGGTGATCGACCTCGGCGAACGCTCGCAGCTCCTGTTCGCGGGCTGCCCGCAGGCCGTCGAGCCGTACCTGAACGGCGACCTCGCAACGGCGTCGCGCGCGCTCGAGCGCGACGGCCAGACCCAGATCGCGAACCGGCTGCTGGCGCGCTTCCACCAGGAGCAGGGCCGCCACGAGACCGCCGCGCGCCACTACGAGCTGGCGGGTGAGCGCGCCGCGGCGGCGGAGCTCTACCAATCGCTGCGCCAGTTCGGGAAGGCCGCGCAGCTCTTCGAGGCGATCGGCGAGAACGAGCGCGCGGGCGAGATGTTCCGCTCGGCGGGCGAGCTCTCGCGCGCCGGGGAAGCCTACGCGCGCGCCGACGACTACGACAGCGCGATCGAGTGCTTCCGCAGCGCCGGAGACGTCACGCGCTGGATCGACGCGCTCTCGAAGCACGGCCAGCACCTAGCCGCTGCGGAGGTGGCCCTCGAGCGCGGCAACCGCGCGCAGGCGATCCAGTGTCTGCACCGAATCGCGGTCTCCGATCCGGACTACGCCGTCGCGATGGTCCACCTCGCCGAGGCGTACCAGAAGGAAGGGCACCTCGACCTCGCCGCGCGCAAGCTCGACGAGCTGATCGCGACGCGCGCGGAAACGAACGTTCCCCCCGAGGCGCTCGATCGGCTGGCGATCATCTGCGAGCAGTCGCGCGACTACGAGCGCGCGCTTCAGCTGCTCGAGCGCCTGCGGACGCGCGACGCCACTTGGCCGCACGTCGCCACCCGCGTCGAGGCGCTGCGCAAGGCACGCAGCGGCCAGACGACCAACCCGGACACGGGGCCCGCGACGCTGGCGACCGACGGCTTCGGCGATGGCTTCCGCTACGAGATCATCGAGGAGGTCGGGCGCGGCGGCATGGGCGTGGTGTTCCGCGCGCGCGACCGCCGGCTCGGGCGCGAGGTCGCTCTCAAGCGCCTGCCCGACAACATCCGCAACCACCCGAAGGCGATCGAGCTGTTCCTGCGCGAGGCGCGCGCCGCGGCCGCGCTGAACCATCCGAACATCGTCACGCTGTTCGACGCGGGCCAGGAGAGCGACACCTTCTACATCACGATGGAGCTGCTGCGCGGCCATCCGCTGCAGAAGATCCTGCGCGAAAAGGGGCGCCTCACGCCGGGCGCCGTCGCGAAGATCGGCGGACAGGTCGCCCACGGCCTCCAGTACGCGCACGAGCAGGGGATCGTGCACCGCGACATCAAGACCGCGAATATCTTCTTCACCGACAAGAAGGTCGTGAAGATCATGGACTTCGGCCTCGCGAAGATGGTCGAGGAGGTGCGCCGCAGCACCACCGTGATCGGCGGCACTCCCTACTACATGGCGCCCGAACAGAGCGCCGGCGAGCAGGTCGACCACCGCGCCGACCTGTACGCGCTCGGCGTGACGTTCTTCGAGCTGTTGACCGGCAACGTCCCGTTCAAGGACGGCGACGTCGCGTTCCACCACCGCCACACCGCGCCGCCGCACGTGCGCGACGTCGCACCCGGCACGCCCGAGAGCCTCGCCGAGCTGGTGGCGGGCCTGCTCGCAAAACGCCCGTCCGCGCGGATCAAGTCGGCGGGCGAGGTGGTGCGGCGGCTGGCGGAGATCGCTCGCGCGGCCCAGTAGGCGTCGGTCGTCTTCACGCTCGCGGTCGAGCAGGGCAGGCGCTGATAGGCGTAGTAGAGCAGCACCGTGTCGCAGGAGCCCGAGAGCCCCACGATCGCGATCTGATCCCGGATCGGATTGCGCACCATCAGCAGGTGCCCCTCGGTCGGAACACCGGGAAGGGTGCGCCGAATCGATCGATCCACGCGAGCTCGACCGGGAGCCCGATCCGAA
>CAZPNB010000201.1:0-4248 GCA_964587305.1 uncultured Spirochaetales bacterium
CGCGACCCGAAACTCCGTCGCCGTCGCGGTCGTCGGGGTCGGCCAGCGCCAGGATGGTCGCGTCCGGGATCGCGTCGAGCAGGCCGAAGCCGAAGACGTCGGGGGTCGTGCGCTGGGCCTCTCCGGTCGCCTCGCCGGGGATGGGTTCGGACAGGATCCCGAGCGCCTCGAGCGCCGGCGTCGCGCGCTGCTGGATCACCGGGCCTCCGAGGTCGAACAGCGCATCGCATTCGCCCTCCGCACCCACGCCGCTCACGTGCAGCTCGCGGATCGCGCCGGCTCCGCCGTCGACCGGCTCGGAGTGGCACGCGGCGCAGCCCTCGGCGTTGAACAGCGGGCCGAGGCCCTGCTCGGCCGTGAAGGTGCCCTCGAAGATCTCCTCGCCCTCCTCGAAGCGGGCGAGCTCGTCCGCAGTGAGGCCGGGCAGCGGATCGTCGAGCGCGGGCGGGGCTGGCGGTTTGGCGCAGGCGCCGAGCGAGGCGAGCGTCAGGGCAGCGATCCAAGCGAGATGGCGAATGTTCTTCATGGTCGTTCTCCTCGGCCGCGCACGCACACGCCTCGCGACCGTGTCGGTGTCATCGGGTCTCGAGCTAGCGCGGCTCGATTCAAGAAGGGGATCGATTCGGTAGAGCTCCGGTGTTGCCCCGCGGATGGGGCGCGCAGGGGCCGTTTCACCGATCTCGGACGGGACCGATGCGGAGCCCGAGCTCTTTCCGCCGATTCGTGCCGCATGCACCGGCGTCCTACGCCCTACGGCGCGGATCTGGAGGCTCGACGCTGAGGTCAGGTCCCGACGAACGGGACTCGACACGCTCTACAGCGCTTCGCGCCGCGGTAGACCACCGTGCCGCAGAACGGGCAGCCCACGATCTCGAGCCTCCCGTGGCTGTCCGTGATCAGCGGCTCTTGCTTGTGCGGGTTGCGTGGATCGCGCGACGCGTCCAGCCAGGAGAGGACCCCCGCAGTGGACACCTTGCAGGTGGCCTGGCGCTCCATCCCGCGCGCGTCGCGGAACATCACGTCGTAGATCGCGTCGTCGGTCTTCCCGAACCACATCGCGGCGAAGGGGGTCGGGCGGATCCGCACGACACGCCCGCCTCGTTCGGTGATGTGCTGTGCGATCACGGACTGCTTGGAGACCCTGCGGCGAACAGCGTTGAGTATGGACAGTCGGTCGAGAATCATCTTCTTGTCGGGCTTTGTCGGCGTCGTCTTGCCGTCCTGGAGCGCTACGGAGTGACGCCCTCCCTCCTCCGCGGATCGCTATCGTCGGCGTGGAGCCTGGTCCTGAGACAGGCCGAGCGTATGCCCTTCTCTTACCGACGTGGCGCACGGGAGCGCGCACGGACGCGCCACGAAACGGAGTCTTTGCGATCCATGCCTGCACCAGGCAGCATGAACCCTCGCCGCCCCGAGCGGCGGGAAGTCCATGGACAAGCGCTGGCTCCTCCTCCCGCTCGTGCTGCTGCTCTTGCTCGCCGCCCTGCGCTGGAGCCAGCAGCGCGAGGAACCCTTCCGGGTGAGCGGTTTCCTCGAGGCCGACCAGATACGCGTGGGCTCGCGCGTCGGCGGGCGCGTGGCCAAGGTGCACGTGGACGAGGGCTCGCTCGTGGAGGCGGGAGCGGTGCTGGCCGAGTTCGAGCCCTACGACCTCCTCGAGCGGCGCAGCGAACTCGCGGCGCGCGTGCAGGCGCTCGAGGCGCACCTGGCCGCGCTGCGCGCCGGACCGCGCAGCCAGGAGATCGAGGCCGCGCGCGCACGGGCGGACGCGGCGCGCGCGGCGCGCTCGCTGGCCGAGCTCGAGGAGGCGCGCACCCGTTCGCTGGTGGCGGACGCGATCCGCTCACGCGAGGCGCTCGACCGCAGCCAGGCCGTGCTGGAGTCGGCGCGGGCCGACGTGCGCGCGAGCGAGGAAGCGCTCGGGCTGCTCGAGGAGGGCACGCGCAAGGAGGAGCTCGCCCGGGCCGAGGCCGAGCTCGAGGGCGCGCGGGCCTCGCAGCGTGCCCTCGAGCGTGCCATCGACGAGCTCGTCGTGCGCGCGCCGGGCGCGGCCGTGGTGGAGTCGTGCGCGCTGGAGCCCGGCGACCTGGTGGCGCCCAACGCACCCGTGATCGTGCTACGCGACACCTCCGAGCTGCGCGTGCGCGCCTACGTGCCGCAAGATCACCTCTCCTTCACCGTCGGCGCGCCGGCCTGGGTGAGCGTCGATGCCTACCCGGGCCGGCGTTTTCGCGCGCACGTCGACTTCATCGCGCCGCGCGGCGAGTTCACGCCCAACAACGTGCAGACACCCGAGGAGCGCTCGCAGGTCGTGGTGCGCGTGCGCGTCACGCTCGCGGAAGGCCAGGAGCTGCTGCGCCCGGGCGTGTCGGCCGACGTGTGGTTCGAGGAGTGAGCACGGTGCCAGGTCTCGAGCGTCTCGAGGGCGAGCTCTGAGCCACGCGCCGGGTCCGGTATCATCCTCCGAACAATCGGGGAACGGACGGAGCGACAGGGAATGGACCAAGGCCAACTGAACTGGATCGCCAACTTCATCTGGGGCATCGCGGACGATGTCCTGCGCGATCTGTACGTGCGCGGGAAGTACCGCGACGTGATCCTGCCGATGACCGTGCTCCGGCGCCTCGACGCCGTGCTCGAGTCGACCAAGCAAGCGGTCCTGGACATGAAGGCCTCGCTCGACAAGGCCGGGATCGTCCACCAGGACCAGGCCCTGCGTCAGGCGGCCGGCCAGGCTTTCTACAACACCTCGAAGTTCACCCTGCGCGACTTGCGCGCCCGCGCCAGCCAGCAGCAGCTCAAGGCCGACTTCGAGGCCTACCTCGACGGCTTCTCGCCCAACGTCCAGGACATCCTCGAGAAGTTCGAGTTCCGGAACCAGATCCCGCGCCTCTCCAAGGCCGACGCGCTCGGCACGCTGATCGAGAAGCTACTCTCGCCGGACATCAACCTGGGCCCGAAGCCCGTGCCGAACGGCGACGGCTCGGTCAAGCACCCGGGCCTCGACAACCACGCGATGGGCACGATCTTCGAGGAGAGAGGCACGACGCCCGACCCGCTGCGCGGCCGGTTCGCGGTCACCCTCAACGGCAAGCCGGCCGTGGTCGAGTACGAGCCCGACGGCGACCTGCGCGACACCGAGCAAGTCCCGTTGCTCGAGGAAGGCGGCATCGAAGCCTTCTTGAAGGGCGAGGTGCTGCCGCACGCCGCCGACGCCTGGTACGACCCCGAGAGCGTCAAGACCGGCTACGAGATCAGCTTCACGCGTCACTTCTACAAGCCGACGCCACTGCGGACGCTGGCGGAGATCCGCGCCGACATCCTGGCGCTCGAGAAGGAGACCGAGGGGCTGCTCTCCGAGATCATCGGAGGCACGGAGAGCCGTCGATGAGCGAGGGGATCTTCATCAGCAGCGTCCAGAAGGAGCTCGCCCAGGAGCGTCGAGCGATCCGCGACTTCGTGCGCGGCGATCCCCTGCTGCGCCGTTTTTTCGAAGTTGCCCTGTTCGAGGATCTGCCCACCAAGGACGGGCGCGCGGACGAGGTGTACCTGGCCGAGGTCGAGCGGGCGGCGATCTACGTCGGGCTGTTCGGTCGCGAGTACGGATCGGAGGACGGCGAGGGCCTGTCGCCGACCGAGAGGGAGTTCGACCGAGCCACCGCGCGCGGCAATGTGCGGCTCGTCTTCGTCAAGGGCCCCGACGATGGTGGTCGGCATCCCAAGATACGCGCTCTGATCACCAAGGCAGGATCCCAGCTCGTTCGCCGGCGCTTCACGACCATCCCCGAGCTCACGACCGCGCTCTTCGCGAGCCTCGTCGACTACCTGGAGAGTCGTGGCGTCATCCAGGACCGTCCCTTCGAAGAACGACGATGTGGGGACGCCACGCTGGAGGATCTGGACGCCGACGCCATCCTGGGCTTCGTGCGCCGTGCGCGCCACGAGCGGCAGTTCCCTCTGCCCGAGACGACTCCCGTGTCCGCCGTCCTGGCTCATCTGAGCCTGCTTCACGAAGGTCGCCCTACGCAGGCGGCGCTGCTCCTGTTCGGCCGTGAGCCACAGCGTTTCATTCCCTGCGCCGAGGTGCGCTGCATGCACTTCCATGGCACGGAGATCGTGCGGCCTGTGCCGTTCTACCGCATCTTCAAGGGCAACCTCTTCGAACAGGTGGATCGTGCGGAGGACTTCGTGCTGTCCGTCATCAACCGCAGCGTGGGCACGCGCGCCGAGAGCAACCAGGCCCCGGTC
>CAZPNB010000202.1:0-3048 GCA_964587305.1 uncultured Spirochaetales bacterium
ACAAGGCCGAGATCCAGTTCCGCTTCGACGACCTGAAGGTGGTGCCGCGGCTGTCGGTGACGTCCGACCCGATCGCGGCGCCGGTTCCGGCGGGCGCGGCGGAGGGCGCCGCCGCACCGACCGTGCGCTTCCGCATGTACACGAACTACCCACACTGGATCGAGCGCTCGGAGGTGCGGATCTTCGAGAAGGGGCAGTCCGTCCAGGCCGAGCCGCTCGCGGTGGCCCCGGTCGACGCCGAAGGCAATGCGCAGTGGCAGCCCGGCGCGGAGTGGTTCGCCTCGCCGGTGCGCGAGCTGCACTACGTGCTGCGCGGCTACGACGCGCAGGGCCAGTTCGACGAGACGGAGCCCCAGTCGCTGTGGATGATCCACGCCGATGCGGCCGGTGCCGGCACTGCCGGTGCGGGCGGCGACGCGCAGCCGGCGCCAGGCACGCCTCCGCAGGCCGACCCGCTGCTCGCGAACTACGGCGAGACCGGACCGTCGACGCGCAGCATCCCGCTCGGAAACGTCGGCACCGTGAAGGTGCACGGCCGCGGCGTCCCGCCGCAGCACAGCGTGTGGCTGGCGGGTGCCCCGGTGCCGGTGGACGAGCACGGGAACTTCGCGGCCGAGGTGGTGTTGCCGCAGGGCATGCACACGGTCGAAGTGGCGGTGCTCGACGCGGCGGGCAACGGCGAGCTGTTCCTGCGCGATCTCGAGATGAAGCGCGACGACTGGTTCTACGTGGGCATCGCCGACGTCACACTGGAGGCCGATCTCCAGGGCAAGTCGTTGCCGAAGGCGCTCGAGGGCAACGACGCGCCATACGACCCGAACTCGCACGCGGACGGCCGGCTCGCGTTCTACACGAAAGGCAAGTTCTGGGATACCTGGAAGCTCACCGCGAGCGCGGACACGCGCGAGGAGCCGGTGGAGGATCTGTTCAAGGACTTCGTGAACAAGACGCCGGACTCGCTGTTCCGGCGCATCGATCCCGACTACCACTACCCGGCGTTCGGGGATGATAGTTCCGTGGAAGAAAACGCGCCGACCAACGGCAAGTTCTACGTGAAGGTCGACCAGCGCGAGAACCACGCGATGTGGGGAAACTTCAAGGTCGGCTACCTCGACAACGAGCTCGTCCAGGTCGACCGCGGCCTCTACGGCGGCAACGTTCACTACCAGACGCTCGCGACCACCCGCTACGGTGAGCAGCGCCTCGCCGTCGACGGCTTCGCCGCCGAGCCGGGCACGGTGCCGAGCCGCGAGGAGTTCCGCGGCACGGAAGGCTCGCTGTACTTCCTGCGCCGGCAGGATCTGCTCGCCGGCTCCGAGCGGCTGCGGATCGAAGTGCGCGACAAGGACTCCGGGCTCGTGACGGGCGTGGTGCACCTGCGGTCGACGATCGATTACGACATCGACTATCTCCAGGGCCGCATCCTGCTCACGGAGCCGCTCTCCTCGACCGTGGGCGACAGCCTGCTCGTGCGCAGCGACGGCCTCTCCGGCGACGATGCCTGGCTGGTCGTCCAGTACGAGTACACGCCCGGATTCGACTCGATCGACGCGCTCGCGACCGGCGGCACCGGCCACCTCTGGCTGACCGATTGGCTCAAGTTCGGCTTGACTGGCAACCGCAACGAGGATGACGACGCCGACAGCAGCCTCTACGGCGGCGACGTCACCGCGCGCCTGTCCACCGAGTCGTGGGCCAAGGTGCAGGCGGGCAAGAGCGAGGGGCTCGTCACGAGCTCGTTCCGCTCCGACGACGGCGGCTTCCTGTTCGCGGGGATCGGCAACGCGACCCTCACCGAGGCCGATGCGGCCGCCTACCGCGCCGACGTGAGCCTCGGCGTCGCCGATTTCATCGACGGCGCTCGCGGGCGGCTCGCGCTCTACGGGCAGACGCTCGAGGCGGGCTATTCGGGGCCGGGGATGACCGCGCTCACCGACACCGAGCAGTTCGGCGGCGTGCTCGGGGTGCCGATCACGAAACGGCTCAGCCTGGTCGCCAAGGGCGACCATCGCGTCCAGGACGACGGGCTCTCGACCCGCGCGGCGGAGGTCGACCTCGGCTACCAGCTCACCGACCACTGGAGCCTGGGCACCGGCGTGCGCAACGAGCGGCGCGACGACGAATCGCCGATCGTGCCGCTCACCCAGCAGGAGGGCGATCGCACCGATGCGGGGGTGAAGCTCGGCTATGACGCGAATTCGCGCTGGCGCGCCTACACCTTCGGGCAGGGCACCGTCGCGAAGTCGGGGGATCGCGAGAACAACTCGCGCGGCGGCGTCGGCGGCTCTTATCGTCTGAACGATCGCTTCGTGCTCGACGGAGAGGTGTCGGGCGGCGATCTCGGGCCCGCGGTGAAGGTGGGCACGCGCTACCAGCAGACCAAGGACACCCAGCACTACCTCAGCTACGCGTTCGACAATGAGCGCGAGTACGGCGCGCTGCACGAGCGACGCGGCACGCTGGTCTCCGGGATCAAGACGCGCATGTCGGACAGCGCGAGCGTCTACCTCGAGGATCGCTACCAGCACGGCGACGTGAGCGGCCTCGCGCGCGCGATGGGGATGAGCTTCTCGCCTAGCGACCGCTGGAGCCTCGGCGCCAACTGGGGCTTCGGCACGCTGATCGATCATCAGACCTACGCCGAGACCAAGCGCAACGCGGGCGGCGCGCGGCTCTCCTACGGCTTCGAGGAGTTGCACCTCTCGAGCGGCGTCGAATACCGCGACGACGAGACCGAGCAGCCCGATTTGACCACGAACGAGCGCAAGACCTGGCTGTTTCGGAACAACTTCCGCTTGCAGATGACGCCGAGCGGGCGCGTGGTGGGCAAGCTCAACCACTCGTTCAGCGACAGCTCACTCGGCGACTTCTACAACGGCGGCTATACGGAGGCCGTGCTCGGCTACGCGTATCGCCCGGTGGAGTTCGATCGGCTGCACACGCTCGCGAAGTACACCTACTTCGAGAACGTGCCGACCACCGACCAGGTGACGCTCCAGAACACGCCCGCGCAGTTCCTCCAGAAGAGCCACGTAGCGGCGCTCGACG